>NZ_JBEYVC010000114.1:0-34232 GCF_040643855.1 Streptomyces sp. NPDC047072
CGGGCCCGCAGTCGATGTGGACGGTGTCGTGCCGTCCGTCGCACTCCTCGGAGCACCCGTACTCCTCGCACTCCTCCGGGTCGGGCGGCGACGATCCGCCGCGCCCAGTCCGTCACCAGCGCCCCCGCGTCGGTGAGCCGGGAGCCGCGCGGCGAGCGGTCGACGAGGGCCACGCCCAGCTGGCGTTCCATGGAGCGGATCCGGCTGCTGGCCGCCGGCTGCGTGATGCCCAGCTCGCGCGCCGCCCCGCCGAGGCTGCCGAGCCGGGCCACGGCCAGCAGCAGTTCGAGCGCCCCGAGCTCCGGCACCCGGTGCGCCAGCCCACCCTGCGTCACCCGGGCCTCGTGCCGCCCCTCACCACCGCTCATAAGACCAGCTTATGCCCTCATAGAGTCGTCCTCCCTGGTCGCGGCCGCCCGCCCACGCGACCGTGGAGACATGGTCACCGCCGTCCGTCACCTCGGGCCGAACTGGTACGCCTCCGTCATGGGCACCGCGATCGTCGCCACCGCCGGCGCCGCGCTGCCGCTGCGCCTCCCCGGCCTGCGCACCCTCTGCACCGCCGTGTGGGCCCTGTCCCTGCTGCTCCTCGTCGCCCTCCTCTGCGCCCGCGCCCTGCACTGGCGCCACCACTCCGACCAGGCCCGCGCCCATCTCCTCGACCCCGCCACCGCGCCCTTCTACGGCTGCCTCGCGATGGCCCTGCTCGCCGTCGGCGGCGGCGCCCTCACCGTCGGCGCGGACTGGATCGGCACATCGGCCGCGGTCGCCCTCGACGCCGTGCTGTTCAGCGCCGGTACGGTCCTGGGACTGGCGGCGGCCGTCGTGGTGCCGTACCTGATGGCCGTAGGACAGAAGACGGACCCTGCCCAGGCCACGCCTGTGTGGCTGCTGCCGGTCGTCGCGCCGATGGTGTCCGCGGCGCTCGGGCCGCTCCTCGTGCCGCATCTCCCGCCGGGTCAGGCCCGGGCGACCCTTCTCCTCGCCTGCGTCGCGATGTTCGGGCTGAGTCTGCTCGCGACCCTGCTGATGCTCCCGCTGGTCTTCGCCCGGCTGCTCACCGGCGGCCCGCTCCCGCTCGCCCTCACCCCGACCCTGTTCCTGGTCCTCGGCCCGCTCGGGCAGTCCACCACCGCCGTCGGCAAGTTCGCGGACGTGGCACCGGGGGTCGTGGCGGAGCCGTACAGCCGGGGCTTCGATGCGCTCGCCGTGCTGTACGGGGTGCCGGTCATGGGGTTCGCGGTGCTGTGGCTCGTCCTCGCCACCGCGCACGTCCTCAGGGCCCGGCGGCACGGGATGGGGTTCGCGATGACCTGGTGGGCGTTCACCTTCCCGGTGGGGACCTGTGTCACCGGGTCGGAGGCGCTCGCCCGGCACACCGGACTCGTCGCCTACGACGTGCTGGCCATCGGGCTGTACGGCGTTCTCGTCGTCGCCTGGGGCACTGCCGCCCTGTACACCGTGCGCGGGCTGGTCAGCGGAGAGCTGCTCGCAGGGCCGCGCCCAGCACCCGTGGCGCCTCGGCCAGCGAGGGGCCGTACCACGTCAGGTGCCGTCCGCTGACGAGCGCGCAGGGCAGCCCGGGGAAGGCTTCGGGGCCGTCCTCGGCGGTGAAGCGGTACGGCTCGTCGGGGAGGACGACGACGTCCGGCGCCGCGGCTCGTAGCTCCTCCAGCGGGACGCACGGGTAGCGTTCGGCGTGGCCGGCGTACAGGTGGTCGACGCCCAGGCGGGACAGCACGTCGCCGGCGAAGGTGTCGCGGCCGACGACCATCCAGGGGCGGCGCCAGATCGGGACGACGGCGGTCACACGAGGGGCCGCGGGCATCGGCCACGCGTCTTCCGCCGCGTCCAGCCACCGCGGCCGTACCCCCACCCCGCACGCCCGCAGCACCCGCGCCAACTCCCGGAACGCCTGCGGGACATCGCGTACCTCGGTGACCAGGACCTCCACACCCGCCTCGCGGAGCGCGGCCAGGTCCTGGGGGCGGTTCTCCTCCTCGTTGGCGATCACGAGGTCGGGGGCGAGGGCGAGGATCCGCTCGATCTTCGGGTTCTTGGTGCCACCGACACGGGTGACGTCGAGGTCGGCCGGACGGGTGCACCAGTCCGTCGCGCCGACCAGGGTGCCCGGTGGTGCCGAGCGGGCGATCGTCTCCGTCAGGGAGGGGACGAGCGAGACGACCCTCACTGCCGGGGCCGGTCCTGGACCGCCTCGATGTGTTCGGCGACGGCGACCACGAGCACCCGCGTGTCGGCCACGGTCGCACGCCAGCGGTGGCGCACCCCGCCGGTGAGGTACAGGGTGTCACCGCGGCCCAGGCGGTAGGCGCGGCCCTCGGCCTCGACCTCTACGGCCCCGTCGGCGACGTACATCAACTGGTCGTTGCGGTACTGGAGTTCGCGCCCCGCGTCATGGTCGCCGGTGAACTCCGAGGCATGCATCTGGTGGTGACCGCGCACCAGGGACCGCTCCCTGGGGACACCCCCCTGCTCCGGGCCCTCGGCCCGTACGACGTCGACGCTGCACGCCGGGTCGGCGGCGGCGAGGAGTTCGACGGCCGTGGTGCGCAGGGCGTCGGCGACCTTCTCCAGGGAGCTGCGGCTGGGGCGGGCGCGTTCGTTCTCGATCTGGCTCAGGAAGGGGACGGACAGGCCGCTGCGCTCGGCCACGACGGCGAGGGTGAGGTCCAGCGTGCGGCGCCTGCGGCGCACGGCAGCGCCGACCCGAAGGGGCTGTTCTTTGTGGTCGCCCATGGCTCCGGCTCCCTCCTGCGCTCGTCGGTCCGGACACACATCTCCTGATGAGTTGTCTGCACCCTACGCATGTTCGGCAAACCGTTTCATGCGGCCGTCACATCGATGTCACACGGGGTGCGATCGGACCTCATACTTCGCGCCAGGCGATCGGACCCCCGGAACACCTCCGGACGGCCGGCCTCCGGGCCCCCGCCCGCCGACGGGGGTCGAAGTCCCCTAGTCGCCGCCCGAGTTCGGGCGACGACATAGCTCTCCGTGGTTGGCCGGATCCTTTTCGTGTTCTACGGCGGGGTCATCCGGTCCTCCATCTCCGGGTGCTCCTTCAGCCAGGCGGCGACCGCCTGCTCCTCGTGCCCCTGGCCGTACGTGTTGATCTCGCTCTCCAGGCCGCCGAGCTCGTCCTCGCTCATATGGAAGCCCTTGATCCACTTGGTGAGCTGCGGGTACCGCGCGGGGAACTTCTCGTTGGCGATGGTGCGGATCGTGTTGCCCTCGCCGAAGAGCTTCTTGTCGTCCTTGAGCTTGGTCAGGTCGTACTGGCTGTACGCCCAGTGCGGCGACCACAGCACCACGGCGACGGGCTGCTTCTTGGCGTACGCCCGCTTCAGCTCGGCCAGCATCGCGGGCGTGGAGCCGTCGACGACCTCGTACTCCTTGTCGAGGCCGTAGCCCGGCAGCACCTTGTTCTTGAGGAGGCTCATCTCGCCGGTCCCCGGCTCGATCCCGATGATCTTCCCGCCGAACAGCCCGGCCTTCCCCTTCAGGTCCTCGTAGGACGTCACGCCCTTGACGTACGACGGCACCGCGACCTCCAGCGAGGTCGGCTCGTACCAGGTGCCGAGGTCGGCGAGTCTGTCCTTGCTCTTGTCCCAGTAGTTCTTCTGGGCGTACGGCAGCCAGGCGTCGAAGTTGAGGTCGAGGTCACCGGAGGCGAGGCCGGTGTAGACCGGACCGACGTCCATCTGCTTGAGGTTGAGCTTGTAGCCCCGCTTCTCCAGGACGTTCTTCCACAGATACGTCACGGCGATGTCCTCGTCCCAGGGGAACCAGGCCACGTTCACCGGACGCTTCGTCTCCGCCGCCGTCTTCTGGACGGGCGCCAACTTGTCGACCAGGCCCGGGTTCTGCTTGAGCCAGGTACGGACGGCGTCCTGCTGCTTTCCCTTGCCGGCCTTGTTGATCTCGGCTTCCAGGCCGGTGAGTTGCTTCTCGTCCAGCTTGAAGCCCTTGAGCCACCGCGCGACGACCGGGTCGTCCTTCGCGAAGCCCTTGCGGCTGACGGTGTGGATGCCGTCGCCCGAACCCCAGGCGTTCTTCGGGTCCTTGAGCTTCTTCAGGTCGTAGTCGTTGTACGCCCAGTGCGGCGACCAGAGCGTGACGACGATGGGGTCCTTCTGGGCGTACGCCCGCTTCAGCTCGGCCAGCATGGCGGGCGTGGAGCTGTCGACGACCTTGTACTCCTCGTCGAGGCCGTACGCCTTCAGCACCTTGCTCTTGAGCAGGGCCATCTCCCCGGCGCTGGACTCGATACCGGTGATCTTCCCGCCGAACTCCGAGGCCCTGCCCTTGAGATCGGCCAGCGAATTGACGTCCTTCAGGTACGACGGGACGGTCAGCTCCAGAGACGTCCTGCCGTACCAGGCGCCCAGGTCGTCGAGTCGGTCGCCGTACTTCTTCCAGTACTGCTCGTGGGTCGTGGGCAGCCAGGCGCCCGTCTGGAAGTCGACGTCGCCGGAGGCGAGGGAGGTGTAGAGCGGGCCCGCGTCGAACTGCTTGGCGTCCACCTGGTAGCCGCGCTCCTCCAGGATCTCCTTCCAGAGGAAGGTGGAGGCGACGCCGTCGTCCCAGGGGACGTAGCCGAGGGTGATCTTCTTGCCCTGGCCGACGTCCTTGCCGTCCGCGGAGACGGCCGTCGCCTCGCCCGAGCCGCCGCCGAACATCCCCATGCCGCCCGCGACCAGCGCCAGCACCACGACGCCGATCACGGCGAACTGCGGGCGCGGCCGGTACGACCAGATCTTCGAACCGCCGCGCGCGGCACGGGCCTTGGCGGCGGCGCGGCGACCGAGCGGGGAGACCTGGGTGCCGAGGGCGCCGGTCATACGGTCGAGGTAGATCGCGAGGATCACGATGGCGACCCCGGCCTCGGAGCCGAGACCGACGTCGAGCTGGCCGATGGCCTCGTTGACGTCGCCGCCGAGGCCACCGGTGCCGACCATGCCGGCGATCGCGGCCATGGAGAGGCCGAGCATGATGACCTGGTTGACGCCGGCCATCACGGTCGGCAGTGCCAGGGGCAGTTGGACGCGCAGGAGGGTGTCGCGGGGACTCGTACCGAACGCCTCGGCGGCCTCCACGAGTTCCTTGTCGACCTGGCGGAGACCCAGCTCGGTCATGCGGACGCCGGGGGCGAGCGCGAAGATCAGGGTGGCGACGATGCCCGCGGAGGCGCCGGTGCCGAAGAACAGGATCGCCGGGATGAGGTAGATCATCGCGGGCAGCGTCTGCATGAAGTCCAGCACCGGGCGGACCAGTCCGCTGACCCGGTTGGAGCGGGCCGCCCAGATGCCCACGGGGACGGCTATGACGAGCGCGATGATCGTGGCGACGAGGACCAGCGAGAGGGTCGTCATCGCGTCCTCCCACAGTTCCAGGGAGTCGATGAAGGCGAATCCCGCGAAGGTGAGGACACCGGCGAGGGTGCCGCGCAGCCAGAAGGCGATCACGGCGAAGATGCCCGCGAGGAGCAGGGGCTGGGGCGCCTGGAGGACGGCGTCGATGCCGTCGTAGGTGCCGGTGAAGACGGTCTTGAGGAGGTCGAAGAGCCAGGCCACGTGGTTGAGCAGCCAGTCGACGGTGTCGTTGACCCAGTCGCCGAGCGGGATCCTAGGCATGGGCGGCCTCCTCGTCGCCGATGAAGCCGACGAGCCGCTGCTGTTCGACGACCCCGACGAGCCGGTGTTCGTCGTCGAGGACGGCGACCGGGTGCGTCGAGCGGGCGCTGATCGCGCAGAGTTCGGTGAACGGGGTGTCGGGCGTGACCGTCGCACAACTGCCGCTCACGCAACCGCAGTCGGCCTCGTCGCCGCTGACGTCCGTGTCCATCACGGCGGCCGCGGTCAGGACGCGGGAGCGGTCGACGTCCTTGGTGAAGGAGGCCACGTAGTCGTCGGCGGGCCGCACCAGGATGTCCTCGGCGGTGCCGATCTGCACGATCCGGCCGTCGCGCATGACGGCGATCCGGTCACCGAGACGCATGGCCTCGTTGAGGTCGTGGGTGATGAAGACGATGGTCTTCTTCAACGTCTGCTGGAGCTGCAGCAGTTGGTCCTGCATGTCCCGGCGGATCAGCGGGTCGAGCGCGCTGAACGACTCGTCCATGAGGAGCAGGTCGGCGTCGGTGGCGAGGGCGCGGGCCAGGCCCACGCGCTGCTGCATACCGCCGGAGAGCTCGTCGGGCCAGGACTTCTCCCAGCCGCCGAGACCGCACAGCTCCAGGGCCTCGGCGGCGCGTTTCTCCCGCTCCGCGCGGGGCACTCCCTGCACGGCAAGACCGTAGGCCGCGTTCTCCAGGACGCTGCGGTGCGGGAAGAGCGCGAAGTGCTGGAAGACCATGCTGATCTTGTGCGCGCGGACCTCGCGCAGCTGCTTGTCGGGGAGGGCGGTGAGGTCCTGGCCGTCGAAGCGGACATGGCCCGCGGTCGGTTCCAGCAGGCCGTTGAGCATGCGCAGCAGCGTCGACTTGCCGGAGCCGGACAGGCCCATGACGACGAAGATCTGGCCGGGTTCCACGGTGAAGGAGGCGTCGATCACGGCGGCGGTGGTGCCGTCGGCGCGCAGTTCCTCGCGGCCGGCGCCGGCGCGCAGTCGCTCGACCGCCGCGTCCGGCCGTCTTCCGAACACCTTGTACAGCTGCTCTGCCTCAAGCCTTGATGACACGCGTACCTCTCGTCTCTCGGTCCGAGGCCGCGCCTGCCCCATCGGATTTCGGCCAAACGCCCGGGTGTGCCAGTTCACAGGACGCTCACACCCGCCGGACGAGGGAAGCGCGGAGCGCCGGTGTCCGTGGGGTACGGCATGATGCGAGGCGTGACCGGACGACTGATGCTCCTCGACACCGCCTCGCTCTACTTCCGCGCCTACTTCGGCGTCCCGGAGTCCGTGAAGGCCCCGGACGGCACGCCGGTGAACGCCGTGCGCGGCCTCCTCGACTTCATCGACCGCCTGGTCAAGGACCACCGCCCGGACGCGCTGGTGGCCTGCATGGACGCCGACTGGCGCCCCCAGTGGCGGGTCGACCTCATCCCCTCCTACAAGGCGCACCGCGTCGCCGAGGAGCACGAGGTCGGTCCGGACGAGGAGGAGGTCCCGGACACCCTCTCCCCGCAGGTGCCGGTCATCGAGGCGGTCCTGGACGCGCTCGGCATCGCCCGCGTGGGCGTGGCCGGATACGAGGCCGACGACGTGATCGGCACGTTCACCGCGCGGGCGACGGGCCCGGTCGACATCGTCACCGGCGACCGCGACCTCTACCAGCTCGTCGACGACCGCCGTGGGGTGCGGGTGCTGTATCCCCTCAAGGGCGTGGGCACCCTGCAACTGACCGACGAGGCCTGGCTGCGCGAGAAGTATGGGGTCGACGGCCGCGGGTACGCGGATCTGGCGCTGCTGCGCGGCGACCCGAGCGACGGCCTGCCGGGGGTTCCCGGGATCGGCGAGAAGACGGCGGCCAAGCTGCTCGCCGAGTTCGGCGACGTGGCGGGGATCATGGCCGCGGTCGACGACCCGAAGGCGAAGCTCACGCCGTCGCAACGGGGGCGGCTCGACGAGTCGCGGCCGTATGTCGCCGTCGCGCCGAAGGTGGTCCGGGTCGCGGACGACGTCCCGCTGCCGGAGGTCGACACGACCCTGCCGCACGCTCCGCGCGACCCGTCGGAGCTGGAGAAACTGGCGGACCGGTGGGGGCTGGGCGGGTCGTTGCAGCGGCTGCTGACCACCCTCGGCATGTAAGCATTGTTCTCATTATTCGTTAACCGCATTCTCGCCAGCGAAAAGTAAAATTCTTCACAACGGGTCGACAGACCACTGGTGAGGGGGGCCGGCACCGGGGGGTTGATGCTAACTTAGGTAAGCCTAAGCACAGGGAACCGGGAGGCCGCCATGGCAGAAGCTCCGGGACGCAAGCCGCGGAAACCCCACTCCGCGCAGGTCGTCCGCACCGAACGCCTCACCCCGCACATGCAGCGCGTGGTGCTCGGCGGCGAGGGACTCGCCGAGTTCGCGGCGGACACCTGCACCGACCATTACGTCAAACTCCTGTTCCCGGCCGAGGGCGTCACCTACCCGGAGCCCTTCGACATGCAGCGCATCCGCGAGGACTTCCCCCGCGCGCAGTGGCCCGTGACCCGCACCTACACCGTGCGCCACTGGGACGCCGAACAACGCGAGATCTCCCTGGACTTCGTCGTCCACGGCGACGAGGGTCTCGCCGGTCCCTGGGCGCTGCGCGCACAGCCCGGCGACACCGTCCACTTCATGGGCCCCGGCGGCGCCTACGCCCCCGACACCGGTGCCGACTGGCATCTGCTCGCCGGCGACGAGAGCGCGCTGCCCGCGATCGCCCGGTCCCTGGAGTCGCTCCAGGACGGCACCCGCGCGCACGCCTTCATCGAGGTCTCAGGGCCCGAGGAGGAGCAGAAGATCGACTCCGACGTGGACGTCGTCTGGCTGCACCGCGGCGCCCGGCCGGTCGGTGAACTGCTGGTCGAGGCGGTACGCGCACTGCCCTTCCCGGAGGGCCGCCTGCACGCCTTCGTCCACGGCGAGGCGCACTTCGTGAAGCAGCTGCGCCACCTGCTGCGCGTCGAGCGCGCGGTCCCCCGCGAGGACCTGTCGATCTCCGGCTACTGGCGCCTCGGCCACAACGAGGACGGCTGGCAGGAGTCCAAGCGGGAGTGGAACGCCCGCATCGAGGCGGAGCAGGAGGGCACGGCCCCGGCCGCTTAGGCACCAGGCTCGGCAACACGGCTTCCCAGAGCGGCGACACCTTCGAAGGTGCCGCCGCTTCGCCGTGCGCGGGGCGTGTCCGGGGGTGCCGGGATTACCGGGGCGGCTCGGAGCGGGTCCGGGGGTGACCGAGGTGCCGGGGCGGCTCGGAGCGGGTCCGGGGGTGACCGAGGTGCCGGGGTGACTCGGAGCGGGTCCGGGACTGACCGAGGTGCCGGGGGGGCGTCGGAGCTGTCCGGAGGCGTGCGCCGCCGAACCCGAGGCCGTGGCCAGTGGCGTGCCGTGCCGTGCCGTTCCGGGAGCCACGCCCCGCCACGCCCGAAGCCATGCCCCGCCGCGTCCGAAGCCGTACCCGGTGCCCCGCCCCGCTACACCGACCGCTGATACGACCGGAACGTCCGTATCGACAGCCACACCGCCACCACCGCGAGCCCCAGCAGCGCGCCCCCGCGGCCGAGGACGACGCCCCAGTCCGGGTCGGCGGACAGGGCCGAGCGGCCCGCCACCATCGCCCAGTCGAGCGGGTTGAAGTCGGCGATGTGCCGCATCCAGGACGGCATCTGCGAGGGCGCCATGAAGGCGCTGGACAGGAAGGTCAGCGGGAGTAGCAGGAAGGTGTTGATCCCGATGAGGGACTCCCGCTCGCGCACCAGCATCCCGAGCGCGTTGGAGAACGCCCCGAAGATCGTGCCCAGCAGCACCGAGGCGAGCACCAGGACGGCCACTCCCCCGACGCCGCCGGGATAGTCGGCCCCGCCCAGCAGCCCGAGCAGCACGATGACCAGAGACTGGAAGGCGGTCACCAGTCCGTTGTTGACGACGTTGCCGTTCATCAGCGCGGCCCGGCTGACGGGCGTGGTCAGGAAGCGGTCGAGGGTGCCGCGCTGGATCTCCTCCAGCGTGCCCATCCCCGCCCACATGTTGGAGCTGAGCGCACTCATCACGACCACACCCGGGACCAGGTAGTCCAGGTAGGACGTCGTGCCGAAGCCGCCGAGCTCGACGACCTTCCTGAAGAGGCTGCCGAACAGGAACAGCCAGATGACGGGTTGGATCAGGGTGATGATCGCGTAGGCGGGCTGCCGCACGAACACCATGAGCTGACGCTGGGTCATATACCAGGTCTGGGAGACGGCGGTGCTCATCGGGCACCTCCCGCGAGGACGGGCTCTTCGGCCTCGGAGTAACGGCGGCCCGCGTAGCGCAGATAGACGTCGTCGAGCGAGGGACGGGCGACGGTCGCGGCGGCGACCCGGACCCCGGCCCGCTCCAGCGCGGCGAGCAGGGCCGGCATCGCGGCGGCCCCGTCGTCCGCGCGGACGCTGACGCGGCGGCCGTCGGCGAGCACCTCATGCACCCCGGGAAGCCCGCGCAGGGCGCCCGCGAGCACCGTACGCCCGGCGTCGCCCACGGCCTCGCGCAGCTCCAAGTGGACGGCGTCGCCGCGCAGTTCGCCCTTGAGGGCGTCCGGGCTGCCCTCGACGACGATCCGGCCGCGGTCGACGACGGCCACCCGCTCGGCGAGCCGGTCGGCCTCTTCGAGGTAGTGCGTGGTGAGCAGGATGGTCAGCCCCTCCTCGCCGGCGAGCCGGCCGATCTCGTCCCACATCGCCGAGCGGGCCTCGGGGTCGAGTCCGGTGGTGGGCTCGTCGAGGAAGAGGACCTCGGGGCGGTGCACCAGGCCGAGGGCGACGTCGAGCCGGCGGCGCATCCCGCCGGAGTAGCCCTTGACCGGGCGGCGGGCGGCATCGGTGAGCGTGAAGCGCTCCAGCAGTTCGTCCACGCGCTGTTCCAGGGTGGTGCCCTTCAGGCCGTGGAGCCTGCCCTGGAGCCGGAGGTTCTCGCGGCCGGTGGCGACCGGGTCGGCCCCCGAGCCCTGGGCGACCACGCCGATGGCCCGCCGCACCCGGTCCGGGTGGCGCAGCACGTCATGGCCGGCCACGGTCGCGGTGCCGGAGTCCGGGCGGGCGAGGGTGGTGAGGATCTTGACGGTGGTGGACTTGCCGGCGCCGTTCGGGCCGAGGAGGCCGAAGACGGTGCCGGGCTCGACGACGACGTCGATGCCGCTGAGGGCGGTGACCTCACCGCCGTAGGTCTTGATCAGCTGACGCGCCTCGATCGCGGGCGCACGAGTGTTCATGGCAGGTGCTCTCCTGGTGAGCGGAGGACAACTGATCCGTGGGAGGAGCACCGGGCTATCCTGGGTGTGCCGCACCTCGATCGCCTGGATGTGCCTCACGGCGGATTCAGTTCGGGGTTCGAGGCCCCGGCGAGCTGCTCCAACAGCTGTGCCGGGGCCTGTTCTTCATCAGGTCCGCGGGGGTTCGTGGATGGACTTCCACTCCTCGATTCCGGGCAGCGTGCCCTGTCTGAGTTCGTCGAGGAAGCCGCGGACCCAGGCCGCCTCCGCCTCGACCATGTGGAGCTGGTACTCGTTCTCCACGAGGAAGAGTCGGGGCAGTGTCTCGGTGAGCTTCTCCAGCGCGCCCCGCTCGCCGGCCGCCCGCACCAGCAGGGCGTCGAGCCGCTCCTCCAGCAGCGTCACCACGTCGTCGGGGTGCAGGACGCCCAGGAGTGAGAGCGCGGTCTCGAAGATCGGGTACTCCTTGGCCGGGTAGGCGACCAGGTCCGACATCCACTCGGTGGTCTCCTGGCGGCCGGCCGCGGTGATGCCGTAGACCGTGCGCTCGGGGCGGTTGCCCTGTCGCTCCACGTCCGTGACCTCGACGAAGCCGTGTTTCTCCAGGCTCTGGACGACGGTGTAGAGCGAGCCGTAGTTGATCTTCGTGCTGGAGTCCTTGCCCTGGCGGCGCAGGGTCTGGGCGATCTCGTAGGGATGCATGGGCTTCTGCCACAGCATCGCCAGCACGGCGAGCGCCAGGGGATTGCGGAGCTTGCGACGCTGCATGGTTTCACCTCGCATCCGAATATCCGGATCCGAACATATCGCGATCTACGAAGCCTCGTCAATACTCACGATGTATCGCGTTCAGGTGATCCATGCAAGGGCGTGAGGACTCTGGCCCGTCTCGGACATGCCCGCGTCACGCACCCGAAACAGCGCCTCCCTAATTTCTGTCACCCGACAGGAATTCCGCGCCGCACCGCTGTTCCGCACCCCTACACCCCGCACCCCGCACCCCGCACCCCCACACCCCTGCTCCGCTCCTCCGCCCTTACGCCGCCGAAGGCAGGTGCCGCCGTGACGACGACCAGTCCCTCCGACGTCCGTCCCGATCCCCCGCACTCCCCCTCCTCCGCCGACCGGTCCCTCGCCGAGTTCGGCTACCGCCAGGAGCTGCACCGCAGCCTGGGCCGGTACGCCTCCTTCGCGGCCGGGTTCTCCTTCATCTCGGTGCTGACGACCGTCTTCCAGTTCTTCGCCTTCGGCTACGCGTTCGGCGGCCCCGTCTTCTTCTGGGCCTGGCCGGCGGTCCTGGTCGGACAGCTGATGGTGGCGGCCTGCTTCGCGGAACTCGCGGCGCGCTACCCCATCTCCGGCGCGATCTACCAGTGGTCGTCCCGCCTCTCGAACCTCACCTTCGGCTGGTTCGCGGGTTGGATCATGGTGATCGGGCAGATCGTGGTGGTCGCGGCGGCGGCGCTCGCCCTGCAGATGGTGCTCCCGGCGATCTGGTCGGGCTTCCAGCTGGTCGGCACCGACCCGGCGCCCACCTCGGCGGACGGCGCGGCGAACGCGGCGGTCCTCGGCGTGATCCTGCTGGTCCTGACGACCCTCGTGAACGTCCTGGACAACCGGGTGATGTCCGTGATCAACCGGGTCGGTGTCACCGCGGAGATCATCGGCGCGGTCCTCATCGTCGTCCTGCTGCTCACCCACTCCGAGCGCACCCCGACGATCACCTTCCACACCGAGGGCGCGGCCCAGTCGGGCCTGTTCGGCGCGCTGTTGGTGGGTTCCTTTACGGCGGCGTACGTGATGATCGGCTTCGACAGCGCGGGCGAGATGAGCGAGGAGACCCGCGATCCGCGCCGTACGGCACCGCGCACGATCCTCACCGCCCTGGGCGCGGCGGGCCTGCTCGGCGGCCTGATCGTCCTCGGCGGCCTCCTCGCCGCCCCCAGCCTCACGGACGGCCGGCTGGGGGTCGACGGCCTCAGCTACGTCCTGACGAGCAGCCTCGGCGACGGGGTCGGCAAGGTGCTGCTGGCGGACGTGGTGGTGGCGATCGCGGTCGCGACCCTGGCCATCCAGACGGCGGCCTGCCGCATGCTCTTCTCGATGGCCCGCGACGGCCAGCTCCCCTTCTCGAAGCGGCTCGCCCACGTCAACCCCCGCACCGGCATGCCCACCGCCCCCGCCCTGGTCGTGGGCGCCCTCGCCGCGGCCCTGCTCCTGCTCAACTTCGCCTCCCCGGAGGCGTTCCTGGCCATCGGCACGACCTGCATCGTGATGCTGTACCTGGCGTACGCGATGGTCACGGGCCCCCTGCTGATCCGCCGCCTGCGGGGCGAGTTCACGGTGGAGGGCGAGGACGAGACGGGCGCCCGCCTCTTCTCCCTGGGCCGCTGGGGCGTCCCGGTCAACGCCCTCGCCCTCCTCTACGGCCTCCTGATGGCCGTCAACCTGGCCTGGCCCCGGGCGGAGGTGTACGACCCGGCGGGCGGGCACTGGTACTTCCAGTGGTTCACCGCCCTGTTCCTCCTGGTCACCCTGGTGCTCGGGTTCCTGTACCGGGCGGTGAGGGCGCGTCGGGGGCACGCTGTCCTGCAGACGGCGCCCGCGGAATCCGCCTGAGCCTGTCCCCGGGAGTACTGGTATCCGCGGGATCTGGAACACACCCACCCAGCCGCCGAGCATGAGGGCATGACACACGTACTCGTCACGGGCGGAACCGGCTTCCTGGGCTCCCACACGATCGCGCGGCTGCTGAGCGCCGGCCACACCGTCACGACCACCGTGCGCTCCCTCGCCCGGCGGTCCGACGTCGAGCGGATGCTCGCCGTGGCCGGCGCCCCGCATGCCGGCTCCGTCTCGTACGTGGAGGCGGATCTGACCTCCGACCGCGGCTGGGAAGAGGCCGTGACGGGAGCCGACTACGTCCTCCACGTGGCCTCGCCGTTCCCCGCGGCCCGGCCGGGGAACGAGGACGAGGTGATCGTTCCGGCCCGCGAGGGGACCCTGCGGGTCCTGCGCGCCGCCCGGAAGGCGGGCGTCCGCCGGACCGTGCTGACCTCGTCCTTCGCGGCGGTGGGCTACGGCCACGGGCGGACCGGACAGACCGGATGGACCGGACGGATCTTCGACGAGGACGACTGGACCCGGACCGACGCAACCGCCGGGCGGGACGTGTCCCCGTACATCAAGTCCAAGGCGGTGGCCGAACGGGCCGCCTGGGACTTCGTCGAGCGCGAGGGCGACGGCCTGGAGCTGACGGTCGTCAACCCGGTGGGAATCTTCGGGCCGGTCCTGGGACCGGACTACTCCGCGTCGATCGGCATCGTCCACGCGATGCTGACCGGCGGCATGCGAGCCGCGCCGCCGATCTGGACCAACACGGTGGACGTCCGGGACGCGGCCGACCTGCATCTGCGGGCGATGACGGCGCCCCAGGCGGCCGGGCAGCGGTATCTGGCGCTCGCGGGCGAGCCGGTCTCGTTCCACGACATCGCCCTGACCCTGCGCGCACGGCTGGGCGAGGCCGCCGCCAAGGCCCCCACGGGCACGGCCCCCGCCTGGCTGGTGCGCCTGCTGGCCACGGTCGACCCGGCGCTGCGTGAGACGGTTCCCCAACTGGGCGTCGTACGCCGTGCGTCCAACGCCAAGGCCCGCAAGGAGCTGGACGGGTCGCCGCGTTCCAACGAGGACGCCGTCACGGCCACCGCGGAGAGCCTGGTCCGGCTCGGACTGCTGAGCGGTTAGCGTCGGGCCATGGCGTACGAAACGGCCGACACCCTGGGCGAGTTCCTGCGGACCCGGCGCGGGCAGATCAGCCCCGGGCAGGCCGGGCTGCCCGCCGGTGAGCAGCGGCGGGTCCCAGGGCTGCGGCGCGAGGAGGTCGCCCAGCTCGCCGGCATCAGCCCCGAGTACTACCTGCGCCTGGAACAGGGCCGCAACCTCAACCCCTCCGACCAGATCCTCGCCGCCCTGGCCGGCGCGCTCCAACTCGACGAGGACGCCGTCGCCTATCTGCACCGCCTGGCCCACCCGGCCCCGCCCGCCCGCAGACGGCGCGGCCGGGCCCGTGCGCACCAGGGCGATCTCCAGCCCCTGCTGGACAGTTGGCCGCACACTCCCGCCTACGCCCAGGGACCCGGCGGACGCGTCGTCGCCGCGAACCGGCTCGCCGTGCTCCTGTGCCCCTTCTTCGCCGTGGGCCACAACCCGCTGCGGGCCGCCTTCCTCGAACCCGGGATGCGCGCCCTCTACCCGGAGTGGGACGACATGACCGCCAAGGCCGTCTCCGGTCTGCGCGCCATGATCGATGTCGACGACGCCGACCCGGAGTTGCTGGAGACGATCGGCGAACTCACCGTCGCCAGCGAGCGGTTCAGCACCCTGTGGGCCCGCCGCGAGGTCCGCCGCCGCGACACCGGCCTGACCCGGCTGAACCACCCTCTCGTCGGCGAACTCGGCCTGCGTTACGAGAAGATGGTCCGCCCGCAGGCCCGCCAGCTGATCGTCGTCTACTACGCCGACCAGGGCACCGCCAGCGCCGAGCGCCTGGCACTACTCAGCAGCCTCTGACCCCTCAGGTGATCAGCATGCCTCCGTCGACATGCAGGTCGTGCGCGTTCATGCCCCCGTTGCCCAGCAGGAAATCGACGGCATCGGCGACCTCGTCCATCGTGACCAACCGCCCTGTCGGCGTCCGGCGAAGGTGCGGATGGTCCGTCACCGCACGCCACTTGGGGCTGTCCCCGATCACCCCGGGATGCAGTGCGTTGACCCGGTGCGGCGCGATCTCCGCGGCGAGCGTCCGGACCAGGCCGGTCAGGCCCGCGTTGAAGGTGGTCACCATCGTCGAGCCGGGATAGGGCCGTTCCTTCGCCAGCCCCCCGAACAGCACGACGGACGCGCCCGGTTCGAACCGGTCCCGAAGCACCCGGACCACCTCGGCATAGCCGACCAGCTTGATGGTCACGACCCGGACCGCCGCCGTGAGATCGAAGTCGGCCAGGGAGTTGGGCACGGGATCCATCGCCGTGACGACGAGCCGGCCGACCTCCGTGACGTCGGCGAGGGCGGCCGCGATCGTCTCGGGCCGGGACAGATCGACGGCCAGTCCACGTGTCGCCCCTCCCAACTCCCCCGCCGCGGCGGCCGCCCGGTCCTTGTCCCGGCTCGTGACGACGACCGAGTCGCCGCGCTCGGCGAACCGCCGGGCGATGACCCGCCCGACTCCGCCGCTTCCTCCGACGACGACCGACGTGCTCATACGGGGGTCTCCTTCGCGTTCCTGAGTGCCTGGAGGGTGAGTTGGGCCTGCGCGCCCAGCGCGGGAAGGGCTTCCCGCAGGGGCGGGGGGAGGTGGGCCAGCACGGCCGCCAACTCCTCGAAGGAACCGGCCTCCTGCATGAGCCCCACCTGGAGATGGGCGCCTTCCTGAGGTGAACCGGCCATCACCTTCCCGGAGAAGGCCAGCCACGCCTCCTCGGACAGGTGCGCCCGGAGCGCGGGGAAGAGGATCGGCTCCTCGTGTTCCAGATGCCGGTGCACCAGATCGCGTACGGCGACGGCGGCGACGGCCAACTCCTCCCGGCTCCCCGCCTCCGGCACCGGCGCCGCGGCCAACGCGTCCAGTGCGGCGTCGAGTTCGTCGTGCTCGTGGCTCAGGGCGTCCAGCGCCTCGGCCGCGTCCGGCGCCGCCGTGCGCAGCGCGGGCCACAGCAGGCCGTCCTCGGTCTCGTGATGGTGGTGGAGCGCGGCGACCAGGAAGTCCCGTAACGCGCGGAGTTCGGCGGCCGGCGCCGACGGGCGGGCCGCGGCGTCCGCGAGCAGCGAGGTCGCCGCGCGGTGGGTCCGGTGGACGAGTCGCGTCTCGACGACGGCCAGAGCTTCGGCAGGGGGCACAGGTGCTCCGTTTCCGGTGGTCGAAGGCCCTGGGCCGAACCAGGGCTCCCTGATGACCACTTGGTCAGTAACTGATGAACGCTTGGACAGTACAGCACCCGGAAACGGTCGTCGAACTCTCCTGTACGCACGTACAGTTGAGGCGTGGCGAAGACTTCATCCCCCGAATCCCCTGATCAGGCACCGGCGCGCGCTCCCCTGGACGGCCGCAGACGCGACCCCGAGGCCAGTCGCGCGGCGATCCTGGAGGCCGCCCGGGATGCCTTCACCGAGCAGGGGTACGCCCGGGCCACGATCCGCGGCATCGCCCGCCGGGCCGGCGTCACCCACGGCCTGGTGATGCTCCACTTCACCTCGAAGGAGAAGCTGTTCCTGGCCGCCGTACCCGGCCATCGCGATCTGCGCGATCTCGTCGCCGGCGACCGCGAGACGCTGCCGGAGCGGATCGCCGCCGGGTACGTCGAGCGGATGGAGGGCAATCCCTCCGGCGACCCGTTCGTCGCCCTGCTGCGCAGCGCGGCCACCAACGAGACCGCCGCGGCGGACCTCTACACCGCGATGCAGGCCCACAGCGAGGCGGCCTACCGCGAGGTGCTCACCGGCGACGACATGGACATCCGCGTCGGAATGCTCGCGGCCCAGCTGATCGGCGTGACGTTCGGCCGCTACATCGTCAGGGCGGGCAGGCTCGCCGAGATGTCCCCGGAGGACCTGCGCGTCCATCTGGGCCGGGTCCTGCGCGACATCCTGTTCCCCGCCAACCCCGGCCTTCCGAACGGCAGTTGACGACACGTCGTACAGGAAGCACTCCGCTATGCTCGCCCCGTTCGCACGGACGACGGGCGGACGGACGACGACCGACGGGCCACCGGGCCGTCGGGAGGGAAACGTGAGAGAGCACGTGACACCCGCAGAAGGCGACCACCTGGCGGCGAGCCGTTCGGCACGCGGCGCGGGCCCGGAGCGCGGCGCGGGGCGGCTGGTCGCCGACCGGTATCTGCTCCAGGACATCCTCGGCAGGGGCGGTATGGGCACGGTCTGGCGCGCCCACGACCGGTTGCTGGACCGTGCGGTCGCCGCCAAGGAGCTGCACATCCTCACCGACGGCGAGGAGGCGAACCGGGTCCGGATGCGCCGCGCCCTGCGCGAGGCGCGCGCGGTGGCCCGGGTGCCGCACCCCCATGTGGTCGCCGTCCACGACCTGGTCGAGTCCGAGGACCGGCTCTGGATCGTCATGGAACTCGTCGAAGGGCTCTCGCTGGCCCGGCGGACCGCCGAGACCGGCCCGCTCACCCCGCAGCAGACCGCCGCCCTCGGCCTGCAGCTGGTCGACGCGCTGGACGCCGTGCACGCGGCGGGCACCCTGCACCGGGACGTCAAGCCCGCCAACATCCTGCTGCGCCGGGACGGCAACGTCGTCCTCACCGACTTCGGCATCGCGGCCCTGGACGACGGCGAGTTCCTCACCACCACCGGCGAGCTGGTCGGCTCCCTGGAGTTCATGGCACCGGAGCGGGTGACGGGCGCGGAGGCCGGGACCCCGTCCGACCTGTGGTCGCTCGGCGCGACCCTGGCCACGATCTGCGGCGGCGTGTCCCCCTTCCGCCGGCCGGGAGCGCCCGCGACCCTGCACGCGGTGGCCTACGAGGAGCCCATCCTCCCCGACCGGCTCGGCCCCCTGCGCCCGCTGGTCGAGGCGCTGCTGCGCAAGTCACCGCAGGAGCGGCCCTCGGCCGACGCGACACGCGACGCGCTCCGCCGGGTCGCGACGGGCGCGACGGACACCGAGCCGCACCCGACAGCGGCACGGACACCGACCGTGCACGCCACCTGGCCCACGCCCCCGTCCCCCGACGCCGACACGGTGACCAGCGGCGCGCACCACTCCGTACCGACGGCACGGCACACCACATCACTCCGGCCGGCACAGACGAAGCCGCGCCGCAAACGGTTCCTGTGGGCCCTTTCCGGTACGGCGGTGCTGGCGGCCGGTGTGGTGGGCGCGCTCTTCCTGACCGGGGTCCTGCCGCCCGACACCGCCCCGGAGACGACGACCACCACGCAGGTCGTCCAGTCGGCGGCCGGCTGGCAGTCGGCGACCGGAGTCTCCGTCCGCAAGGGCGACACGGTCACCATCCGGTCCGTCTCGGGCCAGTGGACCGCCGACTACCGCAACATGCCCCTGACCGGCCCGGCCGGCTACGACGCGGCCAACGACCAACGCCTGGACGGCGCCAAGGACTGCAAGGTCCTGGCCACGGCCCCGTTCGGCACGCTCCTGGCCCGTCTCGTCGGCGACCAGGACTTCCCCGTCCACCGCGTCGGCCGCGCCAAGACGTTCCGGGCGGCCGGCGCCGGCACCCTGCAGCTGACCATGAACGACAACGCCGGCTCCTGCTCCCAGGACAACAGCGGCGAGGTGAACGTGAAGATCAGCATCACCCGCCGGTCCTGACGTACTCAAAAACCCTCAGTCCCCCGTCAGCCGCGCGTGTACGTGCATGTCGTGCCACCCGTCCTGATGGATCGCCGCGCTCCGCTTGACCCCCTCCAGCGCGAACCCGGCCTTCTCGGCGACCCGGCAGGACGCCTCGTTGGCCGTGGCGTGCAGGAGTTCCAGGCGGTGGAAGCCGATCTCGTCGAGGGCCCACCGGGACAGCGCGGCCGTCGCCCGCGCGGCGATCCCCTGGCCGCGCGCCGCCGCCGTGGTCCAGTAGCCGATCTTGGCCAGGCCGTCGGCGAGGACGATGGCGTGCAGCGCCACCCGCCCGAGCAGCTGGTCCGAGTCGGGGCGGAAGACGGCCCACTGCCCTCGCGTCTCCGTCTCCCAGTCCTTGTGCCAGCCCTCGATCCACCCGGCCGCCTCCGCCTCGGAGTCGCAGCTCATCAGCTGCCACTGGTGCATGAGCGGATCCTGGTAGGCCGCGTACAGGGCGGGCACGTCCTCGGCCCGCCACGGCCTCAGGACGAGCCCGTCGCCGGTGGCGAGCACGGGCTGCGGGGTGCCGGAGAGGGTTCCCGGGGACAGGACTTCGGGGGCGGTATACGGCATGATCCGCATCCTGCCAAGCGCACGGAGCCCGCCCCAAACGGTTTTACGCTTGATCGCGTGAGCCGCAGACCCCGCACCCCGCCCGCCCCCCTCCCGCAGCGCGAGGGGATCGACCCGGTGCGTGTGCGCCTGCCCCTCGACGGTCCCTGGGCCACCGTCGGCGAACACCTCGTGGAGCGGCTCTCCGGTGCGGGCGAGGGCGTCGTGGAGCGGATGCTCGCCGCCGGGCGGATCGTCGGGGCCGACGGCACCCCGGTGCGGGCCGACGCCCCCTACGCCCCCGGCCTGTTCCTGTGGTTCCACCGCGACCTCCCGGACGAGATCCCGGTCCCCTTCCCGCTGGAGATCGTCTATCGCGACGAGCACATCGTCGTCGCCGACAAGCCGCACTTCCTCGCCACCACCCCGCGCGGCGGTCATGTCACCGAGACGGCGCTGGCCAGGCTGCGCAGGGACCTCGGCATCCCCGCCCTGGGCGCCGCACACCGCCTGGACCGACTCACCGCCGGGCTCGTGCTGTTCACCGTCCGGCCCGAGGAACGCGGCGCCTACCAGGGGCTGTTCGGCGAGCGCCGGGTGCGCAAGGAGTACGAGGCGGTCGCGCCGTACGATCCGACGCTCGCCCTGCCCCGGACCGTGCGCAGCCGGATCGTGAAGGAGCGCGGGGTACTGGCCGCCTACGAGGTCGAGGGCGAGCCGAACGCGGTCAGCCGGGTAGAACTCCAGGAGCACCGGGGCGGCCTGGGCCGTTACCGGCTGTTGCCCACCACCGGGCAGACCCATCAACTGCGCGTCCACATGAACACCTTGGGGATCCCGATCCTCGGCGACCCGCTGTATCCGGTGGTGACCGACCCCGTACCGGCCGGTGACTTCCGCGATCCGCTCCAACTGCTGGCGCGGTCCCTGGAGTTCACCGATCCGGTCACCGGGGCCGAACACCGCTTCCGCAGTGCGCGGACGCTCGACGCCTGGTGACGGTTGCGCGCGGAACCTCGCCCCGGCTCATACCCGCACGGCGTGTGCGCTCAGCGACCGAATCTGCTCGATCCCATGCGGATCCTGCTCAACTACCGCCCAAGTAAGCCTTGTTGAGCCACCCGGGCGGCGCACGGACGGCGCACTGGACGGAGCGCGAAGCCGCACATCCGGCCAGTCGATGACCATTCCGTGCGCCGGGACAGCTCCATGCGCCGGGGCAGAACGCCCTTTCGGACAGGCGTGGACCGTCGCATGGTCCGAAGCAAGGGCCTTCCAGGGCGAATTCGACGACATGACGCGGTGTCGCACCCGGCCCGTCGGAGGTGGTGCCCCGAACAGTTGACTAAACCTGCGGGCGCATCGGAAGGTGGGGACGATCTACCACGTTCCCTCGCCGGTGCGGACAGGCGGTGGTGAGCACCGTCCGCCATGCGGTCGACGACGCCCGCTCAACCGGTTCAGTCCTCCAGCCCCGTCAGGGCCTGAATCAGCCATGCCGCGCGCCCGAGCCGAAGGGTCCAAAAACCACTGCTCATGCCAGGTCTTGCATCCGGACAGGAGATCAGCACGATGAGCACATCCACGCTCCGAGCAATGTATACGTGGCAGGGGAACCCGCACGTTGACCTGCTCAATCGCGACGGCGACGCCTGGACGTACGACATGGGGCTCCTGCCCCTCGCAGCCGACCCGGACGAGTGGGCGGCCATCGGGCTCGCCGACTGCACCGCGTGGTGCTATCCCATGGCCGACGAGGACGAGCTCTTCCTGGCGTACCACCTGTATGCATGGATGTTCGCCCTCGACCTGCTGTTCCCACGGACGTTCAAGGCCGAGCGCGATCTCCACGGAGCGCGGGCCCTGGTCGACAGGCTCCCGCTGTTCATGCCGCTGCACGGCACCTCCCACGCGGTACCGAAGCACCCCATCGAGAGGTCGCTCGCCGATCTGTGGAACCGCATGGCGCCGACCCGGTCCGCGGAGTGGAAGCGCAATATGCACAACGCCCTGTTGGAATATGCCGACGGTCAGTGCTGGGAACTGGAATGCATGTGCAACGGACGAATACCCGATCCCGCCGAGTACCTTGTCCGACGCCGCGGTTCCTTCGGCGGCCAGGTCGGGATCTGCCTCGCCGAGCACGTGGCTGCCGCGGAAGTGCCCACGCGGGTGCGCCGGTCCCGTCCGTTCCGTGCGCTGTCGGACGCCTGGATCGACCTTCAGACCCTCTACAACGACGTCCGCTCCTACCGCCGTGAGGTCGAGAACGAGGACGAGATATGCAACTTCGTCCTCGTGTTCGCGAGGTTCCTGAACATCTCCGTGGACGAGGCGGCGACCGTGATCACCCGGCTGCGGGCGGCCAGGCGCTCGGAGTACGAGCACCTCGAGAAGACCCAGCTCCCGGAGCTGTGCCGGCAGTTGCAGCTGAACGGCAACGACCGTGAGGAGTTGTCGGCCGTCATCGAGGTGATGGGGTTCCACCTCGCCGCCGTCGACGCCTGGACGACCACGGCCCCGCGCTATCAGGCGCCCGCCCCGGGCGACGCGCCGGCCTCGTACCTCTGACATCCGACGGTGACCAACCCCGTGCCGGAACTCACTGATCCGGTCACGGGGTAGGGTCACCGGCTCTCATTCGCCGCGCCACCAGCGCAGCAGGCGGCGGAACACGCCCGGCCGGGGGGCCGGTTCGGGCGTCGGCGGTGGGGTGGGGGCGGGAGCGGGCTCGTCGGCCGGGACGGCGGGCTGCGGATCCGTCGGCCGGGTCCGCACGGAGCTGACCTGCCAGTCGTCCGGGCGCTGCCGCGGCAGCGGATTGATGTCGGGCGGGTCCGAGACGTCCTGCCGGGGCTTGGGCGCGAACTTCACCGGCAGCTCCACCAGGTGCCGGTTCCCGATGGACGACCGCCAGCTCAGCTCGCTCTCGTCGCAGGCCAGTTGGATGTCCGGAACCCGGGTCAGCAGCGCGTCGACGCCGACGTCGGCGATGGCACGGCCGATGTCCTGGCCCGGGCACTCGTGCGGGCCGCCGCTGAAGGCGAGGTGCGAGCGGTTGCCCTGCATGTTGGCCTTGAGGTCGGGGCGGACCCGCGGATCGACGTTGCCCGGCGCCATGCCGAGGAGGAGGCCGTCGCCCTCGCGGATGCGCTGGCCGCCCAACTCGGTGTCCTGCTTGGCGAAGTAGGCGAAGACGGTGCTGAACGGCGGCTCGTCCCACAGGGACTGCTCGACCGCCTCGGGCACGGTCATCTGGCCGCCGTTCAACTGGGCGCGGAAACCCGGGTCGGTGAGCACCATGCGCAGCGCGTTGGCGAGGAGGTTGGCCGTGGCCTCGTAGGCGGCGAGGAGCACCACCCGCAGGTGCTCCCTGAGCTCGTCGTCCGTGAGGCCGGCCGGGTGCGTGACGAGGTGGCTGGTGAAGTCCTCCTCGGGCTGGGCGCGGCGGCGGGCGGCGAGCCGTCCGAGGACGTCCATGACGTAGGCGTGGCTGGCGAGCGCGGTCTCACTGCCCTTGAGGCAGTCGCGGGTGGCCTGCACCAGCCGGTCGCCGTACTCCTCCGGCATGCCGAGGATCTCGCAGAGCACCGCCATCGGCAGATGCTCGGAGAACTGGCTGACCAGGTCCGCCCGGCCCGCCTCGCAGAACTCGTTGACCAGGTGCTGGGTGGCGCGGTTGATGTGGCGGCGGATGCCCCGGTGGTCGATGGTCGACATGGCCCCGGTGACCGCGCCCCGCAGTCGCAGATGCTCGTCGCCCTCGGCGTGGGCGCAGATCGGCTGCCAGGCGAAGTACGGCATGAGCGGGTGGTCGGGCTTGACCGTGCCGTCCTGCATGGGTGTCCACAGCCGGCTGTCCTTGCAGTACTGCGAGGGGCTGCTCACCATGTGCAGGTTCTCGGCGTGTCCGAGCACCACCCAGATCGGCACGTCGTCGTGGAGCAGCGCGGGGGCCACGGGGCCGTGCTCGGCGCGCAGCTCCTCGTACACCGCGCCCAGGTCCTCCGCCCCGGGCCCGTACAGCCGCCGCAGCCCGCCGGGGCCGCGAACGTGTGCCGGACAGCCGGGGGGCGGGGCCGTGGTGGGCTCGTCCGTTCCGGTGGGGAAGAAGAGGGGTTCACGCGTCACGATGGTCGCTCCGAAGCTGAGGTGGATCCGGTGGGGAGGAGGTCATGAGTCGTGGGTCGGGGTCAGGTGCGGGCGCCGTCCGGCGCCTGAGGCGGGTGGCTCACGCCGGCGCCTTCGCCAGCGCAAGGCCGTGCAGGAAGCGCATCAGCGTCATCAGGACGTCCCGGCTGGAGGCGCGGCGACGGGCGTCACACTCCATGATCGGGATCTCCGGGGCGAGGTCGAGGGCGGTGCGCAGCTCCTCGATGTCGTGACGGGGGCCGTCCGGGAAGGTGTTGACGGCGACGACGAACGGCACCCCGCGCTCCTCCAGGCGCCCCATGACGTCGAAGCTGACCTCCAGGCGGCGGGTGTCGACCAGCACGACGGCGCCCAGGGCGCCCTCGAACAGGCCGTTCCACAGGAACCAGAAGCGTTCCTGGCCCGGGGTGCCGAAGAGGTAGAGCACGAGCTGCTCGGTGATGCTGATGCGCCCGAAGTCCATGGCCACGGTGGTGGCCGTCTTGGTCTCCGAGCCGTAGTTGTCGTCCACCCCGACGCCGGCCTGCGTCATGGTCTCCTCGGTGGTCAGCGGTTTGATCTCGCTGACCGAGCCGACCATGGTCGTCTTGCCGACGCCGAAGCCGCCCACGATGACGATCTTCACCGCCGCCTGGGCGGTCTGCGGGAGGTGGTCCTCGGTCCGTGGACCGGGAAGGGTGTCAGAGCCTTTGAAGTCCATGCATCACCGCTTCGAGAAGGGAACGGTCGGCCAGCGCCTGGCGGATGACCGGGGCGCGCGCCGTCACCATGTCCGCCGCCACCAGCTCGGTCAGCAGCACGGCCACGACGCTGAACGGCAGACCGAGATAGGCCGACAGCTCGGCCACGGACAGGGGTGCCGTGCACAGCCGGAGCAGCGCCGCCTGCTCGGGCGTGGCGGAGGGCGGTGGGTCGGCGCGCGCCACGATTAAGGTGACCAGGTCGAGGTCGGAGCGCTCGCCGCCGTCGGGCCCCGCGATGACGTACAGCCGCTCGGGGTTCTTCTTCGGCCCCTCCGGTTGCTCGCCGTCCGAGGCGGACGGAGGCGGGGACGGAGGGACGACGGGCTCGGGCTCGGCCTTCGGGAATCGCCGCCGGCGTTGCGGAGGCGTCATACGGTCTGCCCGTTGCGCCGGGGCGGGCTGGTGAGATGGGCGCCGATGCGCACGACGAGGTCTCTCATGCTGGCGCTCATGTGCCCGGGTTCGGTGATGATGTCGGAGAGCACGGCGAGATAGGCGTTGGGCCCGGCGGCCATCAGGTAGAAGTAGCCCCCGTTGATCTCGATGAGGACCATCTTCATCTTGCCGTCGCTGCCCGGGATCTCCTGGGCGACCGCCCCGGCCAGGCTCTGCAGGCCCGCGCAGGCCGCGGCCACCCGGTCGGCGGCGTCCGGGTCGCCGCCGTAGCGGGCGATGCGCAGGCCGTCGGACGAGAGCACCACGATCATCTCGATGCCCGGGACGCCTTTGGCGAGGTCCTGGAGCATCCAGTCGAAGTTGCCTCGCTGCTGGATCACTGGAGGTTCCCCTCGTTGTCGGCCTCGGTAGGGGCCGGTTCGTCGGTCGGCTGGGTGACTGCGTCGGGAGCGGGGCGCTTGAGTCCGTCCATGAACGCGGCGACCCACTGGCCGGGCGGCGGCTCGGGGGCCGTCTCCTCCGGCTCGGGTTCGGGCTTCCGCTTGGCGCTCGTCGACCAGATGGTCGGCCGGCCCTCGCGTTCGGCCTGCTCGATGGCCGCCTGTTCGGCGTACCGCTGGCTGAGTGGGGTCTTGACCCGGCTGCGCCGCTGGGGCAGGCCGTTCGCCGTCCACTCGGTGACCTCGGGGACGTCGTCCTCCATGGAGATCGGCGTCGTGAACTTGGGACTGGTGGGGCGGCGCTTCTTGATGGTGCGCTTGGGCCCGGGGAGGGCGCCGAGCTCGGCCTGCGGCGCGGCGGTGGCGCCGATGCCGTGGGCGAGGCCGACACCGGGCTCGTCGGTGAGCATGTCGCTGGGCACGACGAGGATGGCGCGGACCCCGCCGTACGCGGAGGCGCGCAGCGAGACCTGCATGTCGTACGTCTTGCAGAGCCGGCCCACGACGGCGAGGCCCAGGCGCGGCGTCTCGCCGAGGTCCTGGAAGTCGACGCCCGCCATGGCGCGCTCCAGCATGCCCTCGGCCCTCAGGCGCGCCTCCTCGCTGAAGCTGACGCCGGCGTCCTCGATCTCGATGGCGACGCCGGTCTGCACCTCGGTGGCGGTGACGTGCACCTTGGTCTGGGGCGGGGAGTAACGGGTGGCGTTGTCGAGGAGTTCGGCCGCCGCGTGGATGACCGGCTCTACGGCGGTGCCCTTGACGTTGACCTTGGCGATCGAGGAGAGGTCGATGCGCCGGTACTCCAGGATCCGGGACATGGCGCCGCGCAGCACGCTGTAGAGCGCGACGGGCTCGGGCCACTGGCGGCCGGGGCGGCCGCCGCCGAGGACGGAGATGGAGTCGGCGAGCCGGCCGATCAGCGCGGTGCCGTGGTCGATCCGCAGGAGGTCGTCGAAGACCTCGGGGTTGCGGCCGTGGTCCTCCTCCATCTCCCGCAGTTCGTTGGCCTGTTGGTGGACGATGGCCTGGACGCGGCGGGCGATGTTGACGAAGGAGCGCTGCGCGGAGTCGCGCATGACCTCCTCGGTGTCGACGATGTGGAGCACCGTCCTGAGCAGATCGGTCTGCGCCTTGGGCAGTTCCGCCCACGCCGGGTCGAGGTCACCCAGTGAGCGAATCACCTCTCCGGGGGAATTTCCGCGGCGCATCCAGTGCAGCGCGGCGGGCGTGATCTCCTTCGCGAGGCGGGTCATCTCCTGGTCCTGGCCGGCGATCCGCCGTTCCAGATACGCGGTGTGACGGCTCTGCTCGGCGCGCAGGGCCCGCAGGGCACGGCCACGCCGTACCGCCTCGGCGGCCACCGCGATCACCAGCAGTGTGGCCGCGGCGCCGCACCAGCCGACGGCGGCCCTGGCCGGTTCCGTCACCGCGGCGACGGCGGCCCCGGTCGCCGCGGCCATGACTATGGCGGGCAGCAACAGTACGCGCGCGTAGGGAAGTTCACGGCGTCCTGGGGGGGATTGAACACTCACCATGTGGGCCCTCTGAAACGGATCGACGGGGAGTCGCACATATAGGGAACAAGCGCACGAATACACATCAACTCGGTGCGCTGCGGGCGAGCTTAGTCCGACCGGATCATCGCCGTGTCATATTCAGCAAGCGCCTGAAACGGGCATAGCGACTGGAGTACCCTCAGTCCATTTACACACTGAGCCATCAATCGCACACCCAGCGTCACGGCGTACAGGCGTGCGGGATTCACTCACCGTGACGGGTGAAGGACGGCCCGGGCCTCAGATCCCGGCGATGCGCAGGGCCGCGTCGGCGGTGGCTTCCGCGAACACGGAGACCGGCCGCTCCGGGTCGGAGCGGTGCACCAGGATCACGCCCTCGATCAGTCCGAAGACCAGATCCGTCCGCAGGTCCAGCTCGGACTCGGCCAGCACTCCGCCCGCCGGTGTCGCGGCGATCAACTGCCGGTAGGCGTCCTTGAGTTCGCCCCGCACGGCGTGGAACCCGGCGAACCGCTCGGCGCGCACCTCGGGCAGCAGGTACAGGCCGCCGAGGTTGTACGGCCCTCCGCACAGCACCTCGACGTCGGCGCGGCACAGCTCCCACAGCCGCCTCTCGGCCGGGACCGCGTCGTCGGCCAGCAGGTCGCGGGCGTATGTCAAGGAGGGGGTGACGGTGGACTCCAGGAGTTCGGCGAGGAGTTCCTCCTTGCCGGAGACGTAGTGGTACATCGACGCCTGGCGCATGCCCGCGCGCTCGGCCACGGCCCGCGTGCTGGTGGCGGCGTAGCCGAGGGTGGTGAACAACTCCGCGGCGGCGGTGCGCAGTTCCTCCCGCGGCTCCAGCCCGCTGTCCGGCCGCCGCGCGGCTCGTGGCCTGCCGACGCGCCGTCCCGGACCCGCACCCGTCGTACCCATGTCTCGATCCTCGCACACGGCTGACCTGCGTGAACGCCGGGCGATCCGCGGAGGCCGGCGGTGAGGAGCCGGTAACAGGGCGGCAACCCGCGGGCAACTCCGACGACGCGCCCGCCGCCTAATTTCTGTCGAGCGACAGAAATACCGTGCGGCAGAACTGTCGTGCGACAGAACTGTCGTGCGGCACAGACACCCCCTCAGGAACCCCTCAGCCGGAGGTCTGGCGATGGCCACAGAGACCACTTACGGAGCCCGCGACCACGCCCGCGCCCAGGAGGGCACCCGCGCCGAGGCCATGCCCGTCGTCCCGGCCGCCGACTGGCCGGCCCCGCCCTGCGAGGCGGGCCACCTGGTGTGGGCCGAGACCGTCGCGGGCGGCAACTACACGCACCGGGTGCTGGCCCGCGGCACCGAACTGCGCCTGACCGACCTGCGCGGCGACGCCTGCGCCCACCTGCTGCTGTACTCGGCGGACCGGCCCTGGGAGCGGCTGAACGTCGCCGACACGGTCAAGGTGCAGTGGAACGCCTACCTGGGCGAGGGCCGGCTGCTCCTGTCCGACCAGGGCCGCGTGCTGGCGAGCCTGATCGCCGACACCTCCGGCCGCCACGACGCCCTGTGCGGCACCTCCACGCTGGCGCGCAACACCGGGCGCTACGGCGACGGCACCCCGCAGAGCCCCTCCCCCGCGGGCCGCGAGCTGTTCAAGCTGGCGGCGGCGAAGAACGGCCTGGAACCCCGGGACCTGCCCCCGTCGCTCTCCTTCTTCCAGGGCGTGCGAATCACCGAGGACGGCTCCCTCGACTTCACCGGCTCCTCGGGCCCGGGCGGCAGCGTCACCCTGCGCACCGAGCAGGACGTGACCGTGCTCCTCGCGAACGTGCCGCACCCGGCCGACCCCCGCCCCGACTACGTCAGCACCCCGCTGGAGGTGCTCGCCTGGCGCGCCGGGGCGACCGCGCCCGGCGACCCGCTGTGGGACGCCAGTCCCGAAGGCCGCCGCGCCTTCCTCAACACCGCCGAACTCCTCGCCGCCAGGGGGCTCGTATGAAGACAGTGGTTCCGGCCCGCGCCGCCTGGTCCTCGATCGTGCGCGAGGGCCAGACACTCACCATCACCGACCTGCACGGCAACCAGGCCGTCGACTTCCTCGTCTACGACGCCCACGACACGTCGGTCCGCTACAGCGCGCCCGACACCATCCAGG
The DNA here is from genome assembly GCF_040643855.1 of Streptomyces sp. NPDC047072. Classification (NCBI taxonomy): domain Bacteria; kingdom Bacillati; phylum Actinomycetota; class Actinomycetes; order Kitasatosporales; family Streptomycetaceae; genus Streptomyces; species Streptomyces sp. NPDC047072. The sequence goes on from NZ_JBEYVC010000114.1 coordinate 29,203, forward strand.
CCCAGGGCGGCATCTTCCTCACCACGGGCAGTGTGCTGATGTCCAACGAGCACACCCCGCTGATGACGGTCACCTCCGACGACGTGGGCCGCCACGACACGGTCGGCGGCGCCTGCTCCAAGGAGTCCAACACCCTGCGCTACGGCCATCACACCTGGTCGCAGCACGCCTGCGTGGACAACTTCCTGGCCGAGGGCGCGAAGTACGGCCTCGGCAAGCGCGACCTCGTCTCCAACATCAACTGGTACATGAACGTGCCGATCGAGCAGGACGGCACCCTCGGCATCGTCGACGGCATCTCCGCCCCGGGCCTCTCCCTGACCCTGCGCGCCGACCGCGATGTCCTCGTCCTGGTCTCCAACTGCCCGCAGATCAACAACCCTTGCAACGGCTTCGACCCGACGGCGGTCGAGATGACGATCGAGGCGGCTCGATGAGCTTCGACACGCTTCTCGTCGCCAACCGGGGCGAGATAGCCGTCCGGATCATCCGCACCGCCCGCGAACTGGGCCTGCGCACCGTCGCCGTGTACTCCGACGCCGACCGCGCCGCCCCGCACGTCCGCCTCGCCGACCAGGCCGTGCGCCTCGGCCCGGCGCCCGCGAAGGAGTCGTACCTCGACACCGACCTGGTTCTCAAGGTGGCCAAGGACTCGGGCGCGGGGGCGATCCACCCGGGCTACGGATTCCTGTCCGAGGACGCCGAGTTCGCGCGCCGGTGCGAGGCGGCGGGGATCGTGTTCGTCGGCCCCACGCCCCAGCAGCTGGAACTGTTCGGCGCCAAGCACACGGCACGGGCCGCGGCGGAGGCGGCCGGGGTGCCGCTGGCTCCCGGGACGGGACTGCTTCCCTCCCTCGAAGAAGCCCTGCGGCAAGCCGAGTTGATCGGCTATCCCGTCATGCTCAAGGCGACCGGCGGGGGCGGCGGCATCGGCATGTCGGCCTGCCGCTCCGCCGCCGAACTGACCGACGCCTGGGAGCGGGTGCAGCGCGTCGCCGCCGCCTCCTTCTCCTCCGCCGGCGTCTTCCTGGAACGGCTCGTCGAGCACGCCCGCCATGTCGAGGTGCAGGTCTTCGGCGACGGCGAGGGCCGGGTGGTGACCTTCGGCGACCGCGACTGCTCCCTCCAGCGGCGCAACCAGAAGGTCGTGGAGGAGGCACCGGCCCCGGGCCTTCCCGACCACGTACGCACCCAACTCACCGGTAGTGCCCGTGACTTGTGCGCCTCCGTCGGCTACCGCTCGGCCGGCACCGTCGAGTTCGTCTATGATGCCGCCCGCGAGGAGGCCTACTTCCTGGAGGTCAACACCCGCCTCCAGGTGGAGCATCCGGTCACCGAGGAGGTCTACGGCGTCGACCTGGTCGCCTGGATGCTCCGCCTGGCCCGTGGCGAACGGGACGTCGTCGTCGACCCGGGCACCCCGCGCGGCCACGCCGTCGAGGCCCGCCTCTACGCCGAGGACCCCTCACGCGAACACCGGCCGAGCGCGGGCCTGTTGACACGGGTCGAGTTCCCCACCGGGGTCCGCGTCGACGGCTGGGTGGAGACGGGCACCGAGGTGACCACGTCGTACGACCCGATGCTCGCGAAGGTCATCGCGTACGGCCCGGACCGCGCGGCGGCGCTGCGCCGGCTGGACGAGGCCCTGGCCCGCACCCGCGTGGACGGCATCGAGACCAACCTGGGCCTGGTCCGGGCAGCACTCGCGGACCGCGACTTCATCACCGCCGCTCACTCGACTGCCACCCTCGCCACGGTCACCGACCCGACCCCGCGCATCGAGGTGGTGTCCGGCGGCACCCTCACCACCGTGCAGGACTGGCCGGGCCGCACAGGCTATTGGCAGGTCGGCGTGCCCCCGTCCGGTCCGATGGACGACCGCTCCTTCCGCCTCGGCAACCAGGCGCTGGGCAATCCGGAGAGCGCCCCCGGCCTCGAATGCACGCTCCAGGGACCGTCGTTGAGGTTCTCCCACCCCACGACGGTCTGCGTGACGGGCGCCCCCGCCGCCGTCACCGTGGACGGCACGCCGGTCCCCCAATGGGAGCCGGTCCAGCTGCCCGCGGGCGCGGTCCTGGAGGTGGGCACCCCCACCGAACACGGCCTGCGCACCTACGTGCTGGTCGCGGGCGGCCTCGACGTCCCGGCCTTGCTGGGCAGCGCGAGCACCTTCACGCTGGGCCGCTTCGGCGGACACGGCGGCCGGGCGCTGCGTACCGGCGATGTCCTGCACGGCGGCGCGGCCACCGAGGGCACCCCGGTCACCGACCGACCCCCCTACACCTCCACCTGGCACATCGGCGCCGTCGAAGGCCCGCACGCCGCACCGGAGTTCTTCACCGAGGACGACATCCGCGACTTCTACGCGGCCGAGTGGAAGGTCCACTTCAACTCGGCGCGCACCGGTGTCCGCCTGGTCGGCCCCAAGCCCCGCTGGGCCCGCACCGACGGCGGCGAGGCGGGCCTGCACCCCTCCAACATCCACGACACCCCGTACTCGGTCGGCGCCGTCGACTACACCGGCGACATGCCGGTGCTGCTCGGCCCGGACGGCCCGTCGCTGGGCGGCTTCGTGTGCCCGGCGACCGTACTCAGCGCGCAACGCTGGAAGTTGGGCCAGCTGCGCCCCGGCGACACCGTGCGCTTCGTCCCGGTCGACGTGGACGGCTCACCGCGCCCCGAGATCGTCGACGGCGGCATCCTCGCCCGCGACGGGGACATCACGTACCGCCGCAGCGGCGACGACAACCTGCTCGTCGAGTTCGGCCCCATGCAGCTGGACCTGGCCCTGCGGATGCGTGTCCACGCGCTGATGGAGGCGGTGTCGGAGGCGGGCCCGGACGGCATCACCGACCTCACCCCCGGCATCCGCTCGCTCCAGATCCAGACGGACCCGGCCCGCCTCCCCCAGCGCGAACTCCTCGCGGCGGTAAGGGAGATCACCGCAGCCCTCCCGCCCACCGACGAACTCGTCGTCCCCTCCCGCACGGTCCACCTCCCGCTCTCCTGGGACGACCCGGCCACCCGCGAGGCGATCGCCCGCTACATGGCGGGCGTCCGCGACGACGCACCCTGGTGCCCCTGGAACATCGAGTTCATCCGCAGGGTCAACGGCCTGGAGTCGGTGAACGACGTGTACGACACGGTCTTCGACGCGGAGTACCTCGTACTCGGCCTGGGAGACGTCTACTTGGGCGCCCCGGTCGCCACCCCCCTCGACCCGCGCCACCGCCTGGTCACCACGAAGTACAACCCGGCCCGCACCTGGACCGCCGAGAACTCGGTCGGCATCGGCGGCGCGTATCTGTGCGTCTACGGCATGGAGGGCCCCGGCGGCTACCAGTTCGTGGGCCGTACGACCCAGGTGTGGTCGCCCTGGCAGCAGCGCGGCGCGTTCGAGCCGGGCTCGCCCTGGCTGCTGCGCTTCTTCGACCGGATCAAGTGGTACCCGGTGGACGCGGACGAACTCCTGGAGCTGCGCGCCGACATCACGTCCGGCCGCTTCGTGCCCCGCATCGAGGAGGGCACCTTCTCGCTGGCCGACTACGAGACCTTCCTCACCGAACACGCCGACTCCATAGCGGAGTTCAGGACCCGCCAGCAGACCGCCTTCGCGGCCGAACGGGATGCGTGGGAGGCGGCCGGCGAGTTCGCCCGCGCCGAGGCGGCCTCCGCACCGGCCGCCCCGGCGGCCGAGGTGACCGTCCCGCCGGGCGGCCGCCTGGTGGAGGCCGAATTCGCCGCCTCCGTCTGGCAGTTGAACGTGGAGCCGGGCGACGAGGTGACCGAGGGCCAACCCCTCCTGGCCCTGGAGGCGATGAAGATGGAGTCCAGGGTGCACGCGCCGATGGCAGGTGTGGTGGCGGAGATCCTGACCAGGCCGGGCGACCAGGTGGACGCGGGGACGGCGCTGCTGGTCCTGGCCCCGCCGACGAACTGAAAGCGATACGAAAATGACCAAGACCGTCTCCCGCGTCCGCGCCGCCTACGCCCGCATCGAGGCCGTGGACCGCCCCGAGATCTGGATCGACCTGCGCCCGCAGGAAGAGGTCGAGCGGGAGGCCCGAGCGATCGACAAACGCCTCGCGCAGGGCGAGCAACTCCCCCTCGCCGGACGCCTGTTCGCCGCCAAGGGCAACATCGACGTGGCGGGCCTGCCGACAACGGCCGGCTGCCCGTCGTACGCCTACGAGCCGCAGGCCGACGCCCCCGTGGTCGCCGGTCTCCGCGCGGCGGGCGCCATCGTGCTCGGCACTACGAACCTGGACCAGTTCGCGACGGGCCTGGTCGGCACCCGCTCCCCGCACGGCGCGGTCCGCAACGCGTACGACCCGTCGCGGATCAGCGGCGGCTCCAGCTCCGGCTCGGCGGTCGCCGTGGCCCTGGGCATCGTCGACTTCGCCCTCGGCACCGACACGGCGGGCTCGGGCCGGGTCCCGGCCGCCTTCAACGGCATCGTCGGCCTCAAGCCCACCCGCGGCCTGGTACCGACCGAGGGCGTGGTGCCGGCCTGCGCCTCGATCGACTGCGTGACCGTCTTCGCCCGCACCCTCCCGGAGGCGGAGCAGGCCCTGTCCCACATGACGACGGGCGCCTCGCCCACGCTCCCCGGACGGGCACCCGGCCCCTGGCGGATCGCGGTCCCGCCACGCGAGCAGCTCGGCGAACTGGACGAGGGCTGGGCGGAGGCGTACGAGGCCGCGGTGGCACAACTGGCCGCGGCGGGCGCGTCCCTGCGCGAACTGGACCTCACGCCGTTCACGGAGGCGGCGGCGATGCTCTACGAGGGCGCGTTCGTGGCGGAGCGCTACACGGCGGTGGGAGCCTTTGTCGACAAGGCGACAGCCGAAGGCGCCAAGGACCTGGACCCCACGGTCGCCGGCATCATCACCCGAGCCCGCGACATCCCGGCCCACCGCCTCTACGCGGACCTGGACCGCCTGGCCGGCCTGCGCGAGAGGGCCCTGGCGGAACTCGCGGACGCGGACGCCCTGCTCCTCCCCACGACCCCGGGCCACCCCACCCTCGCG
>NZ_JBEYVC010000115.1:0-33774 GCF_040643855.1 Streptomyces sp. NPDC047072
TTGTCCGCGAGGGATCTCGCCGCCCGGGCGCAGTGGGCGAGGGCCCGGCGCGCGTACTCCGGGGAAGCGCCCGCGAGGGCCGGCGGACGGCGAGCGCACCTCCCGGCGCTGGCTGGGCGGCGGCGCCGAACGCGATCGCGGCAGAAGCGGAAGGGGACGCCGATGACCACCACCTCGGCCCAGCTCGAACCCGGCCAGGTGATGTGCCCGTACTGCCTCGAGATCGTCGTGTACGACGAACGGGCCCTGCACGTGCGCAACGAGAAGCTCCAGTTCGAGCGGCTCGACCTGGCCCGGCACACCAACCCGCTGCGGCGCGCCGACGTCCTGCGCGGGGCCTTCCAGCTGTGCGGCAACACCGACGGGGTGAAGGCGCACTACATCCCCGTCCCCTACCTCGTCCACGGCCGCCCCCTGACCGTCGCCATGGTCGGCACCTCCGGCACCGGCAAGAGCCATCTGCTGACCCAGATGATCGCCGAGGTCACCGACGGCGGACTGGAGCCGTACGGAGTGCGCTGGCAGTCCGTCAACCCGGCCGACCACTCGGAGTTCATCCGGGACCGGGTGGCTCTGCTGCGGGAGGGCAAGCAGCTGGAGTCCACCGGGCAGACCCCGTTCGCGGAGTTCGTCGAGGCGCTGCTCCTGACGGGGACGGACGGCCAGGTCAGGCCGGTGGCGTTCTTCGACCTGGGCGGCGAGGACCTGGTCCGCACGGACACCCTGCTGCGCTTCCTGCTCGGCGTCGACGCCCTGGTGTTCGTCGTGGACCCGCTGCTGGCCTGCGCGCTGCCGCAGCTGGACGAGGCCCGGGAGCAGTACCGGCTCGTCGTCAGCAGGAGCGACCCCGCCTTCGAGACGGTGCTGGACCGGCTGCCGCGCACGGGTGCCTACCTCGACGTGGCCACGGCCCTGGTGGTGGGCAAGGCCGACCTGCTGCGGTTCGAGCCGCCCGTCGACCGCTGGCTCGGCCGGCCCACGACGGCGCCGTTCGACCCGCACCGGATGCGTGAGGAGAGCCGTGACGTGTACGCCTTCCTGCGCCAGCACGCCGCGCCCGCCTGGCTGCGGCCGTTCGACAGCGCGCTGCGGTGCAGCCTGCACTTCGCCTCGGCCACCGGCGGCCAGCCGACCAACGGCTACTTCCCGCACGGGGTGCGGTCCCGGCGGGTGCTGGGCCCGCTGTTGTCGATCCTCGCCATGTGCGGAGCGCTGGGTGACAGCGCGCCGCGGCGGCCGTCCACGGTGAGGGCGTGAGACGTGGTGAACCAGCAGGGTGAACACCGACTGGACCAGGTCGTCTTCCGCTGGGAGGGCAACCGCCACCGCACCGGCACCGGCATCACCGCGGTGGCGTACTCGTGCGAGCGGGCCCGCGCCGAGGAACTGCACGAGGAACTCGCGCCGTTGCTCCAGACCGAGGGGACCGCGCAGCCGAGCCAGATCCGCCAGGTCCGCCGGGCCGACGGGCAGATCGTCGTCATCAACCGGCGACGGGGCCCCGACGCGCACGGCAGGCCCAGCACGGAGTCGCACGCCCTGATCGGCAGCCGGGAGGTGCTGAAGACCCGGGTGTGTCTGGCGCTCGGCCGGCTGCCGCTCCCGGTCGCCGTGGACGGACCGCCCGGGACCGACCCCGACCGCAGCCTGAGGACCCTCGGACGCGACGATCTCGCGGACGTCGTCCAGCCGGAGTGGCAGCGGTTCGCGGCCCGGGTGGAGACCGTACGCGAACCGCTCACCGTGGTCGCCGCCCAACTGCTGCGCACCCCCGGCCACTTCATGTCCGTACGGATCCCGGAGTTCTCGGCGGAGGGCACCAACGACACCCCGCTGCTGATCTGGGGACTGTCCGGGCTCTTCGACGGCTGGCTGGGGCGGGATTTCTGGACCTACGCGACCTACGACACCACGGACGGTCACGCGCTGCGCGTCATGGGTGTGCCGTCCTGGCGGACCTCGGCCGTCGAAAGCCCCCGGCTGGAGCGGATCGCCCTGGCCGAGGCGCCGGACGACGAGGCCCACGGGATCGCGGCGGAACTGGTGCGCAGGTTCCTCTCCGAGCCGGTCAAGGCGGAGGAGGTGCACCGGGTGCTGGAGCTGTGCCCCGCCGCCGACGTACCGCCGTGGCAGCGCCTGGCCGCCCTCGGGGAGCGGTTGCGGACGTCTCCGCTGTCCGCGGCGGTCGCCATGCCCGGCATCGACGGCCCCGCCGCGCCCCTGGGCGCCCCGGCCACCGATCCCCGGCACCTCGTCCCCGAAGGACGACCGGAGACGACCGTCGACCCGATCACCGACGGCGGGACGTCCGGCGGCATCCGCTTCGACGGCCTGCTGTCCGGCGGGGTGCGGGCGGACGGGCTCCTGTCCGGCGGGGTCCGGTCGGACGGACTCCTGCCCGATGGGGTGAGGTCGGACGGGCTCCTGTCCGAGGGGGTGCGGCCGGACGGCCTGCCGCCACGTGACGCGAGGTCGGACGGTCTGTCCGGTGACGTGCGGTCGGACGGCCTGCTGTCCGGTGACGTGCGGTCGGACGGGCCGCTGTCCGACGGGGTGCGGTCGGGCGGGCCGCCGTCCAGCGGCGTCCTGTTCGACGGTCCGGCGTCCGGTGGGATGCGGCCTGACGGCCCGGTGTCCGCCGGCTCCGGGGCCGGAGGCCCCGCCCCGGCGGCGGACCGCCTCCACGACCAGCCCGTCGACCCGCCGCTGCCCCACTCGCTCGGGATTTCGGAGTTCGGCGCGCCCCCGTACGCCCCGCCGGCACGGGAGGAAACCGCCGATGGCGCCCTGCCGGCCGGCACTCCTCCGCAGGCCGTGCGGCCCGCCGTGGAAGAGCCCCGCCGGGACCCGTCGCCGTACATGCCCCTCGAACCCCTGAGCCCCCTGCCCGAGCCCCTCACCAGGGGCCGCGGTCTGCTCAACGCCCTCCGGCCGGGCCGAAGGTACGGCTCCGTCCGAGAGGGCGGTGGCCTGTCCGACGCGGACCTTCTCGACCGACTGGACACCGTCGGCTTCCCGAGTCAGGAAGCCGACCTCCTCCTGAGCGCGCTGGCCTCCCGCACGACGCGGCGCACATGGGGGCAGGCCCTGCGGCTCGGCCGCCGGATGCTCTGGAAACGGCTGTACCTGCGCCACGACCGACGCCTCGGCGACGAGGGGGCCGGCGGCCCGGACCCGCGGCACGCCGCCGAGCGCGCGTTCTGGCTGCTCCACTGGGCCGTCCTGCCGTACATCGGGCACCAGCCGCTCGCGGACCACCTGGTGCACCTGATCCGCGAGGCCTGCAAGAGGGACGGACCGGCGGAGCGGCACTTCCTGCGGCTGATCGCCTTCACACCCGCCCACGGCGTGCCCCCGCTCCCGTCCGACGCCTGGTGGGAGCTGGTGCAGTACCTGCACAGGGCGGAAGCCGGGCCCCCTCCCGCGCCGCGGACCGGCACCCGACGGGACAGGGGACAGCCCCCGCACGCCGACGACATGTGGAAGGTCTTCTGCCTGGCGATGACCTGTGTCGCCGCCCTGCTGTTCCTCCTGCTGATGCTCGCCGTGTGACCGGCACCCACGAACGAAAGGAAAAGGACGACGCACATGACTTGCAAGGAAGGCCCGGGGGACGGCTGCGCCGGCACACGGCAGCGGGTTTTCATCAGCCACGGCTCGGCGGAGAGCCCGTACAGCTGGGAGGTCTGCGAGGAGATCCGCACGGCACTGACCGGCGCCGGGTACGAGGTGTTCCTGGACCGCCAGTCGCTGGACCACCAGGACGAGTGGAGCCCGCAGATCCACGAGGCACTGGACCGCTGCGACGCGGCCGTGTGCGTCCTCACCCACGAGGCGCTTCCCCGTAAGTGGCCCCGGAAGGAGGCGGAGATCCTGCACCACCGGCAGGGCCAGCAGAACGTCTTCCTGATCGTGGTCCTGCTCGACGGGGTCCAGCCGGGCGACCTGGACAAGGCCGACCTCGATGTCCTGAACAAGACGCAGGCCCTCAAGTACGAGGCGGGGGCCGGGCCGGGAGGCATAGCCGCCGACGTGGTCGAGGAGTTCGCCCCGTTGTCCGCGCCGCCCTGCGAGGGACCGTCCATGTGCGACTGGGTCGAGCGGGTCTCGCAGCGCATCGGGGACGTGGACGGCAGGGTCCTGGAGGCCGCCGCGCGCAAACTCGGGCTGGAGCAGGGCGAAGCCCACCGGGCACGGAACTTCAACGGCGCGCACTTCCTCGCCCGGACCCTGCTGGACGCCGGACTCGGGGACACGGTCCCCCTCGCCGTCAGCCATCTCGACCCGTCCCTGCGCGGGGCCGGACCGCGCCTCGCGCAGGACCTGGCGCCGAGCTGGGTGAAGGAGGAGGCGACCCGCGCCTTCGTCCCCGACACGGAGACGGGGGAGGGCAGGACCATCCTGCTCACCGCACGCATCCAGAAGACCGCGGAGCACCACATCGGGCGCGCGATGCGCCAGGACCGGGCACGCTACGTCGAGACGTCGCTCGACCCGCTGCGCGCCGACGAGGCGATGACCGCCGTCGACGTCGTGGAAGGACTGCGGCAGGCCCTGGACCGGCTGATGATCCCGGTCGGCGACGGACCGTGGCCCGATCCGCAGACCCATGTGTTCGCGGTCCTGCCCGTCGAGCGGCGCGGCCGCCGAAGGCTAGCCGCCGTCGTCGAGGAACTCCGGCTCAAGGCGCCCTGGCTCCATGTCGTCGCCCTGCTGGAGGACCCGCCCGACGACACCGAACAGCAGGAGTGGGGCCTCAAGAAGGCCGTCGTGGCCCGGCCCGCACTGGACCCGGTCCAGGAGAAGAACGGCCACCGGCGCGTCCACCGGCTGAACCAGGCCGTCCAAGTGGAGTACACCGCCCCGTCCTGGAGCACCGCATGCCGCTGAAGCACGACGACTACTCACGCATCCGCACCTGGGGCACCACGGACCGCGGCGACGGGTCCCGCTATCTGATGCCCGACGAGGGCAGGCTGGCCGTGCAGGTGGCGCTCGCCACCGGCCGCCCGCTGCTGCTGCGCGGCAGCCCCGGCTGCGGCAAGTCCTCGCTCGCCGCGCACATCGCGGAGCTGCGGGGCTGGCGGTACTACGAGCACGTGGTCACCTACCGCACCCAGGCCACCGACCTGCTCTGGACCTTCGACACGGTGCGGCGCCTCGCGGACGCGCAGGCCCGCAACGGGGACGGGCCGCTGGACGACCACGCGTACGTGCGGCCGGGGCCCCTGTGGTGGGCGTACGCCCGGGACTCGGCGCTGTGGCGGGGGCGCGCGGACGCGGAGCGCGCGGACGTCGAACCCTGCCCCGAGCCCATGTCCGAGACGAACGCCGGGCGCGACCGGGACCGCGCCGTCGTGCTCATCGACGAGATCGACAAGGCGGACCCGGACGTCCCCAACGGACTGCTCGTGCCGTTGGGCGCCGCCGACTTCACGGTGGCGGAGACCGGGAGCCCCGTACAGCTGGAACGGCCGACCACGGCCGGGCCCACCGCCCCCCGCCACCTGGTGGTGATCACGACCAACGACGAGCGGGAGCTGCCGCAGGCGTTCCTGCGGCGGTGCGTCGTCGTCTCCCTGCCGTCCCCCGACAAGGACAGGCTGGTCGAGATCGCCCGGGAGCACCTCAAGGGCCGGGAGGCTCCCGAGGGGTGGGAGCGGCTGGCCGAGGCGGTGGCGGCGGAGGTCGGGAAGGCTCGCGCGCAGGCCCGCCGGGACGGGGTGCGGGAGCCGAGCACCGCCGAGTACCTGGACGCGCTGTACGCGTGCCTCTCGCTCGGCATCACCGTCTCCGGGGACCCGCGCTGGGAGCGCCTGCGGGACCTCGTACTCCTCAAGAACCAGCAGCCCGGGGAGGGTCCGACGGCGTGACGGGAGACAGCGACCGGCGCGGGAGCCGGAGGGCCGGCGGGCGGGGACCCCGCGACCGCGCGGACGTGTGGCTCGGGGACCTCGCCCTTGCCCTGGAGGCGATCGACTGCACCGAGGAGGACCGGCTGCGGATCGTCTCCATGCTGGGGCTGAGGCCGCGGTCCGAGGCGGCGCCGGGACGGGACGCGAGCCCGCGACGGTCTCCCGCCGCAGGACGCGACGCCCCTTCCCGGCCTCCGCGGACGACGGTCCTCCGCCTCGATCCCGCCCCCGTGGCGGAGCCGGCCCCGAGCACGGCGTCCTCGACGGCACCGGCCCCGCCCGTGGCGGACGTCCTGGCGGAAGCCGTACCGGTCCCCGACCGCCCGCGGCCCGCGGTCCCGGACGCGCCACGGGACGCGGACGGCCCGTCGGCGCCCGGGGCACCGGCCGACCGCAGCGGAAGGGCCGCACCCGGCCCGGACACCGGCGCGCACGGCGAGCCCGAGCCGCTGCCCCCGGACGCCGTTCCGGTCCCGCCCTCTCACCGGCCGGCGCCGGTGGAGTCCACCCGCACCTGGCAGCACACCTGGGCCCACGCCCCGCTGCCCCGCCCCGAGCCCGACCGGATGCGCGGTCAGCCGCCGTACACCCCTCTGCTGGCCCGCAGTTCGACGGTCGCCCTGCTGGAGGCGGCGCTGTCGGACACCGCCCGGGACGGGGACGTCGACATCGAGCGGGTCGTGGAGTCCCTCGCCCGGGGGCTGCCCCTGGCCTTCCTGCCCCGGCGCGCGCGGCGGACCCTGCGGCACGGTGTGCAGATCCTCGTCGACCACGGCCCCGCCATGGAACCGTTCGCCCGGGACCAGACCGAGCTGTGTGCCCGGGTGCGCGCCCTGGTCGGCAAGGACAAGACCCGCGAACTCCACTTCGCATACTCCCCGCTGCGCGGCGCGGGCACGGGACCGGCGTGGACCTGGCGGGCGTACACGCCGCCGTCCCGCGGGGGCGCGGTCCTCCTGCTGAGCGACTGCGGCACGATCGGCCCGCCGGGTGATCCCGCCCGCGGTACCCCGCAGGAGTGGCAGCGCTTCGCCGACGCGGTACGACGTGCGGGGGCCCGTCCGCTGGCCCTGCTCCCGGTGCCGCCGGGACGCGTCCCGGGGTGGCTGCCGGCCGTCATGCCCGCGCTGAGCTGGGACCGCGGCACCACGGTCGGCCGCGTCGCGGCCCAGGTGGGTGCCTGGCGCGAGCGCTGCGGTGCCCCCTTGCGGCCGTCGCCGACCGAGGGCGGACCGTCATGACCCCGCCCGCCGGCCACGGCGAGGACACCGAGGAGGCGTGGCGGGACCTGCCGCCCGCCCCGCCGCCCCACGCGGTCGACCTGGCCACGCTGCTCAGCACGACCGTCCGGATCGAGCCCGAGCTGATCCGGGCCGTGCGGGTCGCGCTGCTGCCGCAGGCCGACGTCGGCGCGGAGTCCGACCTCTGGTTCAGCCGGTGGACGGCGACCCGCAGCGCCCGGGCCATGGTGCTCCGGCTCGACGTCCAGCGCGCGCTGCGCCCCCGGCTGCCCGAAGTCCTCGCGCGCTGCGCGGCCCCGCCGGGTGTCGCCCCGGCGGACCGGCTGTCCGAACTGATCACCAGCCGGCACGACCACCTCTCCCCGCTCATGCGCGTCGAGGAGAAGGCACTGTGGCTCCTGTCGACCGACGAGGGCGACGGCGCCGGCGTGCGGCGGGCCGAGGAGGCCCTGCGGTCCGTGCTGCGCGCCCTGGTCGAGGAAGAGGGCCGAGAGGCGATCGCCGACTGGATCGTCAGCGTGGCCCGGCGGCTGCCGCCGGGGCTGCGGCGCACGGTCACCGGCTGGCAGTTCCGCTCCGTCGCCTCCTTCCTGGAACCGGCCGCCGAGACCGGCGGGCGTGACGTCCCCGCGATCGGATGCCGGGACGTCGCGCTCGTGAAGGACGCGGTGCTCGCGTCGGGGGAGGGCCAGATCCCCGACACCCTCGTCGCCGTCCGGCGCGTTGGGGACACGCTGCACATCGTGGGGGAACCCGAGGGCGAGCCGGATTCCCTCCTCATCAGCGTCCCGGCGACCGACCCCCTCGTCCTCGAAGTGCGGACCGGCCCGGACGACCCCGCCCGGCCGCTCCACCTCACCCCCGGCGAACGCGTCACGGTGCCCGGCTGCACCCCCGGCACCCGGCTGACGACCGGGAACGGCCATGTCTACGCCCCCTTCCCCGCCCTCCGCCCCCCGCCGGTACGGCAGGCGGCACCCCCCGCGGAGCCCCCGACGGTCTTCCTGCGGTCCGCCTCCCAGGACTCCTTCACGCAGAAAGTCCGCGACCGGCTGGACGTTCGCCTCCAAGGGCTCGGTTGCGAGGTCCGCGACCTCGACGAACTGTGGCCGAGCCACCTCCGGCCCGGCACCGGGGCTCCCTGGCCCGCCCGGATGGACGCCGTGGTGTTCCTGCTCGACGGGGAACTGCTCGGCTCGTCGGCCGTGCACGACCAGATCGAGATCCTCAACGCCTGGGCGGACCGGAACGGGTCGCCCAGGCCCCTGCTCGTCCCCCTGCGGGACTGCCCCCACGAGGGCAGGGAGACCCTCGCCCGCCGGACGGGGGCGCTGCCGCACCAGTGGGCCACGGCCGTCGTGGACCGCCCTTGGCGGTTCGACCACGCCTGGGGGGACGGCCACGCGTGGGAGACGGCGCAGTACATCGTCCCTTGGTACGGCGTCGATCAGATGTCCCGCGTCGGCGGGACCCCGTTCCCGACGAGGTACCACCTCCTCGCCCGGGTGCTCGAGAAGAACCTGCGCCGGTACGCCGCCGACGGCGACCGGGCCGTCCTGGAGCGCGCGGCGGGCCTGTTCTTCCCCGACCTGGAAGCCCCGTTGCCCGCCGACGAGGCGGCGGTTCCCGCGCATGTGCTCCTGGCCCGGGCCTGGCGGCGGCTCGCGCGCCTGACCGGCGGTGTCGACGAGGCCCACGCCGCGGTGCGCCTGCTGCGGCAGGTGGTGGCCCGGATCCGGCTCGCTGCCGGGGCGCCGGACGACCGGGGCGCGGCACCGCCGCTCGGTCCGGCCCTGACCGAACTGCTGCGTGCCTGGTCGGAGTACGTGCGGCTGACCGAGGGAACCGTGTTGCCGGAGCACACACTGGCCGGGCTCGACGAAGCGGTCGGTCTCGCCCGCGAGGCCCTCGGGACCGCTCCGCGCAGCGACGCCCCCGCCGAACTGACCGCCTGCCTCGCCCGCGTCGCGGCGAGCGAGGTGTGGCTGCGCCGTCATCCCGCGCAGACGGAGGCGGTGGCCCGGCTCAACCTCGACGCCGCCGGCTCCGGACCCCACGCGGACCGGATCACCGCGGCCCGCACCGCCGCCCGGCTCGCGGTCACGGCGGACGCGATGCCGCTGGCGGTACGGGCCCACGACCGCTGGTTCGCGCTGCTGGAGGAGACCGACTGGGACCACGCCGACCGGGCCGGACGCCCCGGCATGACCGAGGGCACGGCGGGCGCGGCGGAGAACGCCGCGGCCTGCGTGCTCGCGGCGGGCGAACCGCCCACCGAGGCGCTGCGCCTCCTGGAGCGCGGCCTCGCCGTCCACCGGGTCGTCCTGGCCGCCCGCTCCCTGTACGGCCCGGACGCGGACACCTGCCAGCCGGAATGGCGGCGACGCTCCGCCCTGCGCCGCGAACTCTCCCGGCTCTCCGCGCACCGGCCGTCGGCCGGGTCGCGCCGAGACGGCCCGGTGGCCGTGCTCCTCGCGTCGGACCTGCCCGGTGCCGCGCTGATCCTCGACGACGGGACGCTCACCCCCGTGTCCCTCCCCGGTCTCACCGCCGCGACCGCGCGCCGGTGGTCGCCGGGCGACCCGGACCTGCGCGCGGCACTCCGCCCGGTGGCGGAGCACCTCGACCGCGCGGCCCGGCACGGGGACGCCTCCCGGCCGCGCCGGGTGTTCTGGTGCCCGACCGGACCGCTCGCCCGCCTCCCGGTCCACGAGGCCTGGCCCCCGGCACCGGACGGCACGGGCGCGGTGCCCTCGTACGTCTCCGCCCCGTCCGCCTTCCTCGGTACCGGCCACACCGGCCCCGCACCGGCCGGAGTGCGCCCCGTGGTGGTGGTCTCACCCGGGGGCGGCGACACGGCCTGGGCGGCACGGGCCGAGGCGGAACTGCGCGCCCTCGCGGACACGGGCATGGACTTCGACCTCCTCACCGGGGGCCAGGCGACCCGCTCGGCCGTCCTCGAAGCCGCCGCGAACGTCGACGTCGTCCACCTGGTCGCCCGCTCGGTGCCGCGTTCCGGCGGCTGGGCGATCGCGCTGGCGGACGGACCGCTCACCGGCGCCGACATCGCCGCCGCCGACCTGTCCCGCACCCGCCTCACGGTCCTGTCCGGCTACGGCGAGTCCAGCGGCTCGGGCAGCGAACCCGACCGCGACACCCTGGTCGGCGGCCTGCGCCGGGCGGGCTGCCGGCACGTCGTCACCTCGCTCACCCCGCCCGGCACGTCCGCCCCGGGCGTCGACACCCTCATCACACGGTTCTACGGCGTCCTCCTGGACGGCGGCAGGATCCCTCGACCCGATCTGGCCCCCTTCGCCCTGCACCGGGCGGGCCAGGCCGCGCACCGGCCGGCACCGGACCGGCGCCCGCCCCACCATGTCGTGCACATCGGCACCTAGACCGACCGGAGAGCCCGTGACCGCCACCAGCGACGTCGCCAAGCCCTACACGTCCGACGAGATCAAGCATCTGGAGTTCATCCAGGCGGTGGTGACCCGCCTCGGCAACGGCTCATTCCTGATCAAGGGATGGACCATGACGGTCTGCGGAGTCTTCTTCGGGGTCCTGGTCAACCGTCTGAGCTGGCAGCTCGCGGCGGCGGGCCTGATCCCGGTGCTCGGATTCTGGCTGCTGGACTCCTACTACCTCAGGCAGGAGCGGCTGTTCCGCGAGCTGTACGACGACGTGCGGGGCCGCGTCTCGGGGGTGCCGCCGTTCGCCATGGACGTCCGCCCCTATCTGCCCCGCGTCACCCTGGGCGCGGTGGCCCTGTCCCGCACGATGACCAACTTCTACGGGATCATCGCGCTCGTCGACCTGGTCTTCGTCACGGCGGCGGTCGTCGCGGGCCGCTGAGCCCCCGTGTTGTACCGTGCGGCCATGTCAGCAGGCGAGCACGGAGCCGAGGACTGCCCCTTCTGCGAGATCGTCGCGGGCCGGGCGCCCGCGAGGATCGTCCATGAGTCACCGCACACGCTGGCCTTCCTGCCACTGCGCCCCGCGACCCCCGGGCACACCCTGATCGTGCCCAGACGGCACGTCAGGGACCTGTGGCAGCTGACGCCCGAGACGGCCCACCCCGTGATGGACTCCGTCCTGCTGGTCGCGCGGGGCATCAGGGCGGCGCTCGCCCCGGACGGAGTGAACCTCATCAACTCGGCCGGCGAGGCCGCCTCGCAGACGGTCTTCCACCTTCACATGCATCTCGTCCCCCGGTGGACGGACGATGCCATGGGCTCCCTGTGGCCCGCGCCCGGCGACGGCGACGAGGCCGAACAGGACCGCCTGGCCACGGTGTTGAGGGAGGGAATCGCCCTGGCGCGGTGACGGGTCAGCGCAGTGCCGGATGGTCCGCCACGACCGTGCAGCTGCCCGGGGCGATCTCCGTGAAGCCCGCGTCCCTGACCAACGGCAGCCCGCTCGCGGTGAGTTCGGGCCAGCGGGCCGGGTCCGCGGTACGTACGGTGAGGGGGAAACCGGCGTCGCGCCACGCGGTCCGCTCCTCCTCCGACAGCTCCCACCACGCCAGTTGGGCACCGTGGCCGACCTGGGCCATCGCCTTGCCGGCCGACATGTCGAGGCCGGGGTTGAGCCAGATCACCGGTGCCGAGGGGTCCGCGTCGGCCGGCGGCTCGGGATCGTCGAGGTCGGTCCCGGACACCTGGAGCTTCGCCAGCTCCTTGGGCCACCCGTCCAACGGCACCGGCGGAAACACCCGCACCTCCGCCGCCTTCCCCGTCACGGTGATCCCGTCCAACGCCTCGGCCCGCCGCCACTCGGCCCCCCGAGCCCGCCGCACGACCTTCCTGATCCGAGCGTCCTGCCACTCCCGCACAACCTGAGCCCACTCCCCGTCCCCAAGGGCCCGCCCATCACTGAGCATCACGAGCACGGCCCGGGCGGCGGTTTCGAGGGCATCGGTCCGGGCGGGCGGAGCGTCCCGCTCAATCCGCACGACGAGGGGCAACACATACTGCGGCGCCTCGTCACGGGCGGTGCGCTCGGAACGAAAGGGGCTGGTCGTCGAATCATCGCTCACGCCGTCACCCTAAGGGGCGCGGGGCTGTGTCGATTTGCGGCTCCGCCGCGCGGGCGCGACCAGCCACAGACAGCCCGCACCCCACATCAGTCAGAACCACCCCTGACCAACTCGGAAACCTTCACGAACCGATACCCCCGGGAACGAAGCACCGGCACCACCTCCCGCACCACCGCCTCCGTCGTCGGCGCCGCACTCCGCGTGCAGTGCATCACCACGACAGACCCCGGCCGCACCCCTTCCAACACCTGCGAGGACACAGCCGACGCATCCGTCGCGAACGCATCCCCACTCACCACGTCCCACTGCACCGCGGTCACCCCGGCAGGGACAAGCGCCTTCAGCGCCGCACGGTCATAACACCCACCCGGAAACCGGAAGTACGGCAGAGCCCCCCGCACCCCCGCCCGCCGAAACGCCCCGTACGCCCGCTCCACATCCGCCCGCATCCGCTCCTCGGGAACGGTCGGCAGCCCATAACAGTCCGCCGTGAACGCGTAGTGGCTGTACGAGTGGTTGGCGACCTCGAACAACGGATCCCGCCCGATGGCCCGAGCCTGCGCGGGATACTCCTCCGCCCACCGCCCCGTCATGAACACGGTCGCCGGCACCTTCAGCGACCGCAGCGCCGCGATCAGCCCCGGATTGTCGAACCGTTCCCCCGAAGCCGCCCGCGCCCCCTGATCGGCCGTCATGTCCGCATCGAAGGTGAGCGCGACGACCTTCCCGTCCCCCCGCGACCCGTGCCGGAAGACGGGCGTCAGCCCACCGGGCCCGGGCGCGAGGGTGGGAGGGACGGACGGCGCAGGGGCGGGCGCGCTCACGGCGGAGACCGGCCGCACGACCTGAGAGGGCGCACCCCCGCACCCGGTGAGCACGGCTCCCACGAAGCAGACGGCAGCAGCACGTCGTACAAGAATGATCACCGTACGAACGTATGGGGACACCCCTCATAAACAGGCCGACGCGGCGATGAAGTCACCCGCTCAGATGTCCCGCTGTTCCAGCGGCCGGGTCGCCGGGCCCTGGATCACCTTGCCGTTGGTGTCGAAGCGGGAACCGTGGCAGGGGCACTCCCAGGCCGTCTCGGCGGCGTTGAAGGAGACCAGGCAGCCGAGGTGGGTGCAGCGGGGGGAGACGGCGTGGAGGGCGCCGTCGTCGTCGCGGTACACCGCGAGCCGGTGGCCGTCGACGCGGACCACCGAGCCCTCGCCGGGCGGCAGCGACTCCAGCGGGGGCGACGGACGCAGCCGGTCGCCGACGAAGTGCCGGGCCACCTCGGCCTGGGTCTTCAGGAAGGCCGGCGCCTCCCGTACGGCGGGCTTCAGCCGGCGCGGGTCGTACAGCTCGCCCCACTCGCAGGGCTCGCCGCCGATCAGCGCCGTGAGCAGCCGGCCCGCCATGATCCCGCCGCTCAGGCCCCAGCCGCCGAAGCCGGTGGCGACGTACGTGTGCCGGGCGCCCGCGTGCAGCGGGCCGACCATGGGCACGGTGTCGGTGGGGTCGTTGTCCTGGGTGGCCCAGGAGTGGGTGAGGTCGGCGTCCGGGAAGTGGTCGTGGGCCCAGGCGGTGAGGCGGTCGAAGCGCTCCCGGGTGTCGCCGGTGCCGGGCGTGAAGTGCTCGCCGGTCACCACCAGCAGCCGGTCCTCGCCGTGCGGTGCCGTACGGACCGAGCGGGTTCCCTCGTCCGGGGTGATGTACATGCCGTCCGGGTCGTGGGAGCGGTCGATCGGTCCCGCGACGACCAGCTCGCGGCGCGGCGAGAGCCGGGCGAAGAGGAAGGCCCGGTCGAAGACCGGGTAGTGCGTGGCGACCACCACGTCCCGGGCCCGTACCGTCGCCCCGGTGTCGGTCGACAACCGGCACGGCTCGCCCTCGTCGAGGCCGAGGACGGTGGTGTGCTCGTGCACGGCCGCGCCCGCGGCGACCAGGTCGTCGGCGAGCGCCAGCAGGTACTTGCGCGGATGGAACTGCGCCTGCCCGGTGACCCGGACCGCCCCCGCGACCGGGAACGGCAGCCCGGTCTCCGTCACGAAGGAAGCGGGCAGCCCGGCCTCCGCGGCCGCCCGCGCCTCGGCCCGCAGCTCGTCGGTCCGGCCCGCGTCGCAGACGTAGGTGTAGGCGCTACGGCGCTCCCACTCGCAGTCGATCCCCAGCTCCTCGGTGATCTCGTACGCCCGCTCGATCGCCTCGGTCTGCGAGCGGGCGTAGAGCCGGGCGCCCTCGGGACCCCGAGTGCGGCGCAGCCTGGCGTAGATCAGGGTGTGCAGCGCGGTCAGCTTGGCGGTGGTGTGGCCGGTGACCCCGGCCGCGACCCTTCCGGCCTCCAGTACGGCGACCCGCCGCCCCGCCCGCATCAGCTCCCACGCCGTGCTCAGCCCGGCGATCCCGGCGCCGATCACGGCCACGTCGACTTCGAGGTCCTCGGTGAGTTTTTGAAAGGGCTCCCCAGGCGCCGTCTCCAGCCAGTACGAGCCGCTGACGTGCGAGTTCTCGGTCATGGGGGCCGGGTACCCCGGCGCGCGGAGTTGAGAGCCTGCTTCTGAACCCCCGCCTGCGCCCCGACGCCCGGCACGCACCCTCGCCGCACGTCGTCGCAGGACAGGTGGCTCCGCCACATGACCTGCGACGCCGCACACCGAGGGCACGCACCGAACGCCGCTGCGCCCGCGCTCCGCGCGGACGACGGGGGTTCAGAAGCCGGCTCTCAGTGGGCGAGCAGCCGCGCCCGGCATTCGGCGATGTCGAAGTCCGCCTTCGGGTACTGCGGGCCCAGTTCCCGGAGGTGTTCCAGGAGGAGGCGGCTGACCGCCCAGTTGCGGTACCACTTGTGGTCGGCGGGGACGACGTACCAGGGCGCGTGCGGGGTGGAGCAGCGCTCCAGGGCGATCTCGTACGCCTGCTGGTAGGCGGGCCACAGGGCGCGTTCGTCGATGTCGGACGGGTTGAACTTCCAGTGCTTGTCCGGGCGGTCGAGGCGTTCCAGGAGCCGGGCGCGCTGCCTGTCGTACGAGATGTGCAGAAAGCACTTGATGACGGTGACGCCGTCGTCCGCGAGGGACTTCTCGAAGCGGTTGATCTCGTCGTAGCGGCGCTCGATCTCCTCGGGCGGGGCCAGCTCGCGGACCCGGGCGATCAGGACGTCCTCGTAGTGCGAGCGGTCGAAGATGCCCAGCTCGCCGGGGTGGGGGAGGGCCCGCTTGATCCGCCACAGGAAGGAGTGCTTCAGCTCTTCGGCGGTGGGGGCCTTGAACGCCCGGATACGGCAGCCGGACGGGTTGAACAGGCCGATGGCGTGCTTGACCGTGCCGCCCTTGCCGCTGGTGTCCATGCCCTGGAGGACCAGCAGGATCCGGCGCCGGTCGCCCGCCGTGCTCGCCGCGAACAGGCGCTCCTGGAGGTCGGCGAGGGGCTCGCCCAGGGCGCTGGTCGCGGCCTTGCCCGCCCTCTTGTCGGGCGGACCGGCGGGGGTGCCCCCGGCGTCGTACGCGGTCAGGTCCACCGGCTTGCCACCGGGAACACGCAGCAACTCACGCAGCGCGAGCTCGGCACGGGACTTCTTCGCCATGGGGGCACCCCTTACGATCCGGTCCCTCGATCCTGCGCCGGGGAACCGGACCGCGCCAGCCGTCGGCGGCCAGGGCCTGTCCGGCGGATCATGCCGGCGTCGCGGGGCTGGGCACGCCCTCCCCCACTGCCTCAAGGGCGTGGGAGGTGCCCCCAGCCGCGTTGTCGTCGGTTGCCGAAGCTTCGCTTCGCCGCCCTCCTCCGCCTTGCAGCCAGACGCACCCAACCCCGCTCACCTGCACCGGTCGGCACCGTGTCTCACAGCCGGCCTGATCCGCCGGACAGGCCCTAGCGGCGCCAGGGGCCGGTCACTGCGAAGGTCGTGCCGGGGGTGTAGCAGTTGACGTACATCGTCTGGCCGTCCGGGGAGAAGGTGACGCCCGCGAACTCGCCCCACTCCGGGGCCTCGGGCGTCCCGATGTTCTGCCGGCCGCGGGCCATGGCGTACACCTCGCCCTTCCTGGTCACGCCGAAGACGTGCTGCGCGCCGTTGCCGTCCTCGCACACCATCAGACCGCCGCTCGGCGCGAGGCAGATGTTGTCCGGGGACTCGCCGGGCAGCTGGACGTCGGTGTCCGGGCCGAAGACGATCACCAGGGTGAGCCGGCGCTCGGCGGGGTCGTAGCGCCAGATCTGCCCGTAGTGGTCGGCGGCCGAGCCGTCCGCGCTGTGCGCGAAGGACGACACGAAGTAGACGCAGCTGCCGCCCCAGTAGCAGCCCTCCAGCTTCTGGGCGTGCGTGATGCCCTTAGGGCCGAAGTCCTGGAGGCGGACGGGGGTTTCCGTGGCCAGCGGGTCCGGTACGTCGACCCACCGGATGCCGTCGAAGGAGGCACCCGGCTCCTGGATCACCGAGAGATCCGGTACGCCGGGGACGCGCATCGCCTGGAGCCGGCCGCCCGCGCGCAGCGAACCGAGGCCACCGAGAGGCTCGTTCGGCAGGAAGCGGTAGAAGAGGCCGAAGGGCTTGAGGAAGGCGTCCTCGGTCTCGTAGACGATCCCGCGCTTCGGGTCGATCGCGATCGCCTCGTGCTGGAAGCGGCCCATCGCGGTCAGCGGTACGGCGCCCGAGCGGTGCGGATCGACGGGGTCGACCTCGAAGATGAACCCGTGGTCCTTGGTGTAGCCGTTGGTACCGGCCCGGTCCTCGGTCTCCTCGCAGGTCAGCCAGGTGCCCCAAGGGGTCGGCCCGCCCGCGCAGTTGACGGCCGTACCGGCGATGGCGACCCGCTCGGACAGCACCTCGCCCTGCCGGTCCAGCGTCAGCGCCGTACAGCCGCCCTTGCCCGCCGGGTCGTAGGTCAGGCCCTCGACGGTCGGGACGGAGATCGCGGCCGTGGGCCGGTTCTCGTGGTTGCGGACCAGGTGCACCCGGCCCTTTCTGCCGGGCAGCGCGGTCATGCCGTCGTGGTTGGAGGGCACTTTGCCCTCGCCGGAGCGGAGTGGGTCCCCTTCGCGGGAGAGGACCTTGTAGCGGAAGCCCTTGGGGAGGTCGAGCAGCCCCTTGGGGTCGGGGACCAACGGGCCGTAGCCGGTGTGGCCGAGCGACTGGGCGGCGGCGGTGCCCGCGAAGAGCTCGGAGAGGGCGCCCGTGAAGGCGATGCCCACTCCCAAGGCGCCGGAACGGGCGAGGACCTGACGTCGTGTCGCCTCGCGACCGGACTGAGACATGGCGAAAGAACCTTCCTGCTGGCGGACAGGACTGTGATTTCGCTGTGTCTATCACCTGGTCCGGGCTGCGGGAACCACGCGTGGAGCGTGTCACCCGTCGGCCGGGCGCTGCTCCTGCGCCCGCTCCAGGAAGCGCAACAGCTCCACCGGGAACGGCAGCACCAGCGTGGAGTTCTTCTCGGCGGCCACCGCGACGACCGTCTGGAGCAGCCTGAGCTGGAGCGCGGCCGGCTGCTCGGACATCTCCTTGGCGGCCTCCGCGAGCTTCTTGGAGGCCTGGAGCTCGGCGTCGGCGTTGATGATCCGGGCCCGGCGCTCGCGGTCGGCCTCGGCCTGCCGGGCCATGGAGCGCTTCATCGTGTCGGGCAGCGACACGTCCTTGATCTCGACCCGGTCCACCTGCACGCCCCACCCGATCGCCGGGCTGTCGATCATCAGCTCCAGGCCCTCGTTGAGCTTCTCCCGGTTGGAGAGCAAGTCGTCCAGCTCGCTCTTGCCGATGATCGAACGCAGCGAGGTCTGCGCCATCTGGGAGACGGCGAACTTGTAGTCCTCGACCTTGATGAGGGCGCTCGCCGCGTCGACGACCCGGAAGTAGACGACCGCGTCCACCCGCACGGTGACGTTGTCCCGGGTGATGCCCTCCTGGGCCGGCACCGGCAACGTGACGATCTGCATGTTCACCTTGTGCAGCCGGTCGGCGAACGGCACGACCAGCGTGAACCCGGGCGGCCGTGCGTCACCGACGAGCCGCCCGAAGCGCAGGACCACACCGCGCTCGTACTGCTTGACGACCCGGGCGGCGGAGGCGACGTAGACGATCCCCGCGGAGCCGGTCGCCGCGGCTGCCGTCAACAGTTCCTGGAGCATCCCGACCTCCTCGCGGAGGGGCCCGTTACGGCTGTGTATACGACGATATGCCTGATGCCCGGTCCGGGGCCACGAGGGCTCAGGACCGGGCATCGGGGTCGCGCGAAGGGGCCCGTACGGGATCGCTTACGGAGTCGCGGCCTTCACCGGCTCCGGCTCGGTCACCCGCACCGGCTTGCTGCCGACCGCGCTGTGTCGTTCCGCCCAGTTCTCCAGGGCGGTGCGGCAGGCGTGGTCGAGGTGGTGCAGGCCTGACAGGTCCAGCTCGACCGGCCGGTCGTGGGGCAGGGCCTCCAGGCTGTCGAGGATCTTCGGGAGCCTGAGGAAGGTGGCGTTGCCCGACAGGTGGGCCTGGATGGGTCCGGCGCCCTTGTCGACGATCTCCAGCTTGAGGTGCGAGGCTTCCCAGGCGGTCTTGATCACGGCGAGGGCCAGGCCGATGAGCACGCCCTCGAACATGTTGACCACGACGATGGAGACGGCCGTGGCGACCAGGATCAGCGCCTCGCCGCGGTGAGCGCGCCACAGCGAGACGACCTCGCGGAACGGGATCAGCTTGAAGCCCGCGTGGATGAGGATGCCGGCGAGCGCGGGCAGCGGGATCAGCGCGAGGGTCTGTGGCAGCAGGGCGGCGAACAGCAGCAGCCATACGCCGTGCAGCACCCGGGACGCCTTGGTCTTCGCACCGGCCTGGACGTTGGCGGAGCTGCGCACGATGACCGCGGTCATCGGCAGTGCCCCGAGCGCGCCGCACACGGTGTTGCCCACGCCCTGGGCCATCAGCTCCTTGTCGTATGCGGTGCGCGGGCCGTCGTGGAGGCGGTCCACGGCGGCCGCGCTGAAGAGCGACTCGGCGGAGGCGATCAGGGTGAAGGCGAGGATGGTGCCGATGATCGCGGGGTTGGCCAGCTCGCCGAAGGCGCTCGCGCCGGGCGGCTGGATGGAGTCGAGCAGGCCGTTGACCTCGACGGTCGCGACCGGCAGGTTGAAGACGAGGGTGACGAGGGTGGCCAGGACGACCGCGGCGAGGGCGCCGGGCACGGTCTGGGCCTTCTTCGGCAGCTTCTTCCACAGCACGATCACGGCGACGGTGCCCGCGCCGACCGCCAGCGAGGCGAGCGCCGCGGTGCTGCCGAGGGCGTCGGCGGTGGCGCCGGGCAGTCCGAGGATCTTGTCGAGCCCGGAGGCGGGGGCCTTCAGACCGGCCGCCGCGTACAGCTGGCCGGCGATGATCACGAGGCCGATACCGGCCAGCATGCCCTCGACGACCGAGACCGATATGGCCCTAAACCAGCGCCCCAGCTTCAGGGCGCCCATGGTGAGCTGGAGGAGGCCTGCGGCGAGCACGATCACGCCGAGGGCGGGCAGCCCGAACTCGTTCACGGCCTCGAAGACGAGGACGGTGAGTCCGGCGGCCGGTCCGGAGACCTGGAGGCTGCTGCCTCGCATCAGGCCGGTGACGAGGCCGCCGACGATGCCGGTGACGAGACCGAGTTCGGCCGGGACGCCGGAGGCCACGGCGACGCCCACGCACAGGGGCAGCGCGACCAGGAAGACGACCAGGGACGCGGCGAAGTCCTGCCGCAGGTGAGGGTATGTGGTCATCAGGGCGCTCACAGGCCCTTGAAGAGGTCGGTGGCGGTGTCATGTGCCAGGACGGCACCGGTGTGGACCTCGTAGTACCAGGCGTGCAGGGTCAGTTGCTCCTCTGCCAGCTTCTTGTCGATGAAGGGGTACGACCGCAGGCGCAGCACCTGGGCCAGGACGTGGCTCTGCACGCCCTCGGCCACGGCCGGGTCCTCGGTCGCGCCGGCGGGACGCGGGCTGGCGTTGTGCAGCCAGGCGCGGACGGCCGGGACGGCGTCGAGGTCGTCGCCGCGGACCAGGGCGCCGACGGCACCGCAGTGGGAGTGCCCGCAGACCACGATGTCGCGCACGCCGAGGACCTCCACGGCGTACTCGATGGTGGCCGCCTCGCTGGTGGGGTGCTGGGAGGCGTACGGGGGGACGATGTTGCCCGCGGTGCGCAGCTCGAAGAGCTCGCCCGGGCGGGCACCGGTGATCAGGGCCGGGACGACCCTGGAGTCGGAGCAGGTGATGAACAGGACCTGGGGGGACTGGCCTTCGGCCAGCTTGGCGAACTCCTCAGGGCGCTGTCCGAACGTACGGGCGTTGTCGATGAGGGGCTGCATGGGATGACTCCTCCTGGCGCGCCGGACCGGCGCGTCGGTGTGGGGGACAGGGCAGATGTGGGGGACTGCTCTGTCTTCAGCAGCGAAAGACCTGAAGTACCGACGGAGAATGTCTGGTTTGGGCAGGCGAGGACGTCATGATCCGCCACCGGACGGCCGGTTGGAGCCCAAGCTCTGGCGTCATACGCCTGCCCAGCGTGCACACGTGAGGCGAAATCGCCTCTCGCCCCGACGCGCTGGCGGTCACGGCCGGGATGTATCCACCCGGATGAGCCTGTGGTCGGCCGGTGGTCGCAGGTGGCGAAGTCGTCCTCGGGGACTTCGTTGACGGTGGATGTGGACCAGACGTGCGCCTCGGACGCGGGGCCTTCGTCGACACGTGTGGAAATCTCGGGCGCAATGGCGGCACAGAGCTGGAGGCCTACCAGGAGCGCGGCCAGAGCGACCACGACCAGGTACGTTCTGCGCGCCATGGGTCTCCTTCCGGGTGCGCGAGTTCACGTGGTGGGACGGACGACTGTCCCTCAGCTTGCGTCTCGGACGAGGCGGAGGTACCGCTCCCAGTTCCAGTGCGGGCCGGGGTCGGTGTGATCGGTGCCGGGAACTTCGTAGTGGCCGACGATGTGGTCGCGGTCGACGGGTATGTCGTAACGGGCGCAGATGTCGGCGCACAGCCGGGCAGAGGCGCCGTAGGCGGTGTCCGTGAACCAGCGATCCGACTGGTCGACGAAGCCCTCGTGCTCGATGCCTACGCTGCGCTCGTTCCACGCCCGGTTGCCGTCGTGGTAGGCCACATCTCTCTCACCGACCATCTGGGTGACATGGCCGTCCCGGGCGCGGACCACGTAGTGCGCGGCGGCACGATGAGCGGGGTCGCGGAACACCTCAAGGGCCACGGCATGGGTGGACTGCGTGACGTGCAGGACGACGCGGTCGATGGGGAAGTCGTAAGGGCGGTCGGCCATCCGGTAGTTGGCGGCCGAAGCGGCGACCCACTCTGCTCCCTTGTACTCGGCCGCCCCTTCCTGGCGCGCGCGTTGGACGGGCCGGTACTGCTCCGTGGGCGTCGCGGCACGGGTGCCGGTGCTGCCGCAACCCAACGCGGCGAGCACGGTGGCCCCCGCTCCGGCGAGCAGCACTCTGCGGCCGTACACTTGACGGCCCGCGAAAAACCGTTCGCGGCCTTCCAAGTCGTCCTCCTGTGCGGGGCTCACCGCCGGGCAGAAGTACCGGGTCGGTTGCTATGACTGTCGTGAGTCACTGACATTGGCATGGCGAAGCGTGCTCACAAAGGGGAGAGTACTTTCCCGGGAGATCGGTATCGAGGGAGAAAAACCTCCCCCCTTTACAGGGAACTTCTTGCGGCCCGTCGCGTTCAGGCCTCGCTCTCGTCGAAGAACTCCTGCAGTTCCTTCGGATCGGCCGCGAGCTTGTAGGCGTCCTCGCTGAAGTACCGGGAGTGGGTACGCTCGCCGACGACGAACAGGATGGGGTGCGGCGAGATCCACTCGATCTTCGACAGCAGCGGGAAGTTCATCAGTGCGAGGGCGTTCGTCATTATTGACGAACACACAACCTGCTTCGCATTCTGGCCACGTAAAAGTTTCTGAGTGGTCAACTGGAAGTGACGCCACTCACTGAAGCTGAGGTGAACCTCAAGGACCGCCACCCTCACCGACGCCGCGCGTGACGATCGAGCCGACTCGCCCGGCGGGCACAGCAGAGCAAGTCGACCACGCACCGCGTGCTCGGGATGCTGGAGCGCAACGGCGTCGTGGAGCGTCACGGCACCGGGTACCGGCTCGGTGAACGTCTGCACAGCCTGGGACAGGCGTATACGGCCCGGACACCGAGCGCATCCGTGATGTCCTGCTTCCTTTCCTCTCCGACCTGTATGAGCTGACCAGGGAGACGGTGCACCTGGCCGTGCTCTACGACACCCACGTCGCCTACCTCGCCAAGCTGTACGGCCACCGGCCGGCCCACGCGACGGCGGTCGGAAAGGTGCTGCTGGCGTTCGACTCCGACGCGGCCGAGCTGGCCCTGCGCCAGCCGTTGCCTCGGTGCACCGACCGTACGATCACCGATGCCGAGGAGCTGTCGGCCGAACTGGACCGCATCCGTCGTATGGGGGGTCGCGTTCGACGACGAGGAGTCCCAGCCGGGTCTGGTCTGTGTCGCCGTGCCGGTGCTGAGTCGAGGTGGGCGGGCGGTGGCGGCGCTGTCGGTCGCCGGCCGGCGCGGCCGCATCGACACGCGGCGGCTGAGCGGCCAGATCCGCGGCGTCGCAGGCGTGGGCCCGGCAGGGGTGACGCGTGCCGCGTGGACGGAGCGTAGAGGCATCCGCTGCCCGCTGACGTCCCGACAGCCGAGGCCCGTTCGTCGCTGGGCATTCCCGGAGCGGGATGGGAGGCCCGCGTCGTGTGAGGATCCGGCCGGGCGCGGCGCCTCCTCGCGGTTCCGGGCGAGATGCGCTTCGAACCCGCGTCATCGTGTTCCGGCCTCGTCGGACACATCTCGCCTCCGCGAACCACCTCGCCCCTTCGTCGCTCTTGAGACAGGATGTCAACGGAAGAGGGCGACGTTCTCCGCCACCCACTGACCGAACGTCCTTGCCGGAGTGCCGGCAACCTGTGAAACGGTGTCACGCACCCTCAGCAGTTCGTCGTTGACGTCTCCGCCCGTGACGTCGAGCACCGCGTCCGCGGCCTCGGCCCCGAAGAAGGCGGCTATCTGAGCGTGCGCCTCCTGACGGTCGATCTCCATGAAGGGCACCTCCCGCCCGAGTGCCGCCGCGATGGTCTCGGCCTGCTGACGAGGCGTCACCGGCTCCGGGCCGGTCAGGGCGTATGTCTGCCCGTGGTGTCCGGGCTCGGTCAGCGCGACCCGCGCCACCGACGCGATGTCCGCGGGGTGGATCGTAGGCAGACCGGTGTCCGCGAACGGAGCCCGGACGGTTGCGTTCTCGCGGATCTGCGGCGCCCACATCAGGGCGTTTGAGGCGAACTGCGTCGGCCGCAGGATCGTCCAGTCCATGCCGCTGTCCCTGAGCAGCTTTTCCACCGCCCGGAACTCGAGCGCGGGGCCTAGGTGCGGATGGGACTGAACAGTGAGTGAGGTCACCAGCACTACATGCCGCACCCCTGCCATCCTGGCGGCATCGACGATGCCCGTGTCGGGGCCCAGACGGGGGCCGAGGAACAACGAACGCACCCCGTCGAGTGCGGGCTTCAACGTCTCCGGCTCGGCGAAGTCACCCTCGACGGCCTCGACCCCCGCGGGGAAATCCGCTCGTGCCACATCACGGGTGAGCCCCCTCAGCGGCCCCTCGCGGCGTGCGTGCAGCTCCCTCAGCAGCGGATTCCCTACGTTTCCGTTGGCTCCGGTCACGAGGATCATGAACACGTACTCCTGTCGTCGGTTGATCGGGTCGAGGTCCGACAATCCCCGGATTCCCCCTCCCGAAAAAGTCGAGGCATGCCTCAAGTTAAGTCGACCGTATCAGAACTTGAGAGGACCCTCGAAAACGTAGGATGGGACCGTGACAGCAGCCCCCAGACATCTCCGCTCCGACGCACTCCGCAACCGCGAGAAGCTGCTGGTCGCCGCCACCGAGCTGTTGACCGAGCGCGGCCTGGACGTGCCGCTGGAGGAAATCGCCCGCCGCGCCAAGGTGAGCATCGGCACGCTCTACAACCACTTCCCGACCCGCGGCGCGTTCCACGACGCGATATTTCCCGAGCGCCTGGCCGCACTCGACCGGATCCTCAAGACCGCGCTCGACGCCGACGACGCCTGGGTCGGATTCACTGGATACCTGCACGGGCTGTTCACCCTGCACGCCGAGGACCGCAGTCTCAACGACGCGATGGCGCAGCGGTTCCCGGTCAGCGACGACGTGCACGAGGCCTGTCGGCACTTCTTCGAACAGAGCGCACGCATCATCGAGCGGGCCAAGCAGGACGGCGGCCTGCGCAGGGACTTCGAACTCAGAGACCTGATGCTGCTCGTCTCCGCCACGTCCCAGGTGATCCAGCAATCCGCCGACTGGCAGCGGTTCCTGTCGTTCTACATCGACGGGCTCCGGTGACGGCCGGCGCTGTCCACGACCAGTACCGCTTGGCGGTCACACGGAGCAAGCCGTCGGTTCGGCGCGTCAGCACGGATCCATCGGACACTCTGGCTGGCGAACCCACGAAGTACCCGCCGGAACAAGGAACTTGAGGGCCAACCCCTGGCATGTCGGTCTGCGCTGAGTGATGATCTCCGTGGTGATGGAGGCGGCCGTCTCCTCGGGCGTGCGGGCGCCGAGGCCGAAGCCGATGGGGGAGTGCAGCCGGGACAGTCGCTCCTCGGTCACACCCGCCTCGGTCGGGAGGCGCAGGCGTTGTTTCGTGGGTGCGACGGGAGCCCATCGCGCCGACGTGGCCGCGCATCAGGCAGTGAAAGGACCAACGGAGATGAAGATCGCCAAGGGTCAGGTAGCGGTTGTCACCGGCGGCGCCAGCGGCATTGGGTACGGACTGGCCGAAGCCTTTGCCGCTCGTGGCATGCGTGTCGTCGTCTCCGATGTCCGCGAGGACAGTCTGGAGGAGTCCGCCGAGCGGCTGCGTGGGACCGGCGCTGAGGCCATCGGCGTGGTCGCCGACGTCACCGATGCCGCCTCCGTCGACCGGCTCGCCGCCGCCACGCTGGATGCCTACGGCCGAGTGGACCTGATCTGCAACAACGCAGGCGTGGTGTCACCCGCAGCGCCGATGTGGGAGCAGGAGCTCATCACTTGGCGTCGCATGATCGACATCAAGGTCATGGGTGTCATCCATGGTGT
This sequence comes from Streptomyces sp. NPDC047072, assembly GCF_040643855.1. Classification (NCBI taxonomy): domain Bacteria; kingdom Bacillati; phylum Actinomycetota; class Actinomycetes; order Kitasatosporales; family Streptomycetaceae; genus Streptomyces; species Streptomyces sp. NPDC047072. Next base: position 25,323 of record NZ_JBEYVC010000115.1, read on the forward strand.
GCGCAGCTTCGTCCCCCACTTGATCGCGCAGGGCAGCGGCCACGTCCTCAACACCGCGTCCTCCGGCGGCCTGGCTCCTCTGCCCGATCGCACGCCCTACACGGGCACGATGCACGCGGTTGTCGGCCTCACCGAGACCCTCGACGCTGAACTGCGGCATGTCGCGCCGCAGTTGGGTGCGACCGTACTCTGCCCAGGCCTGGTCGATACCCCGCTGGGCCGGAACTCGGCGACCCTCGGGATCGCCGCGCTGCCGCCCGGCGTGGACGGGACCTCCATGAAGGGCATGCCCAACGTGATCACCGCGGCGGAGGTGGCCGACGCCGCTATCGCCGCCATCGAGGCCGACCGCGTCCACAGCGCTCCCGGCCCCGGCGTCACCGACCGGGCCCGCGCCCGAGTCGACGGGCTGCTGGCCGACCTCATGGCGGAGAAGTGACCGACCCCAGCCACTTCCCGGCCGACAACGCCGCGTAAAAGGCCACCATATTGCGGTCCGATGGCACTGCGGCCGTGACCTGGTGGGGGAGCTGTCCACCCGCAGCGACTCCTGCCGCACTCGCTGGGGTTCCCACAACGTGCGCCGCCGCGGCACCGGTACCAAAACGCTTCCACCCCCCGGTCGTCGGCGACCTGACCCTCTCCTTCGAGACCCTCGGTGTGACCGCAGAGCCGGGACTCGCCCTCACCTTCCACGCCGCCGAACCCGGTTCCACCTCCGCAGAAGCCCTCACCCTTCTCTCATCCTGGGCGCCCACTCAGGAGACGGCGGCATCCTCCCTGATCCTCCTCCCGTCCGCCTGAGCTGGCACAGGCGGACGGTCCAGTCGCTCATCCGACCGGCATCGCCGGTGAAGGCAGCAGTTCCGGGTCCTGGCGCAGTACCCGCCCATGCAGGGACCGCAGGGCAGGTCCCGGGTCCGCCCCCATCGACTCCGCGAGCCGCCGCCGTACGCCTTCGTAGGCCATGAGTGCGTCGGAGGGGCGGCCCAAGCGGCACAGGGCGAGCATCAGCAGTTCGACCAGGCGCTCGCGCAGGGGGTGCGTCGCCACGAGACGGACCAGTTCATGGACGTACGCGAAGGACCGGCCGAGGGCGATCTCGCCCTCAAGGCGCGCTTCCAGGACGGTGAGCCGCTTCTCGGTCCAGCGCATCCGCTCCGCCGCCAGCCAGGGTGCTCGCAGGCCCTCCGCGAAGTCGCCGCGCCACAACTCCTCTGCTCGGCCTGCCAGTTCGACCGCGCGCTGCACATCGCCGGAGTCGCGGGCGGCGAGCGCCTCGTCGACCAGGAGCCGACGTTCGGTCAGGTCGCCGACGACGGCGCCGGTCAGTCGGTACCCCGCGCCGGTCCACTCCAGCGACACGTCGTCCCCCAGCGCGCGGCGCAGCCCCGAGACGTACTTCTGCACGAGGTTGCGCACGTGCACCGGCGGCGCGCCGCCCCACACCGCCTCGACCAGCCCGTCGTACGAGAGGGGGCGCCCCTCCTGAAGCAGGAGCACGGCGAGGACCGCGCGCTGCTTCGGCGGGCCCAGCGGCACCTCGACGCCGTCGCGCAACGCCCGCAGCGGGCCCAGCAGTTCGAAGCGCACGACTCCGACAGTTCCGTCACCCATACGTCGAGCCTAACGCCGTCCGAGTTCTCACTCCGGGACGACCAGACCCCGCTCGCGCAGTAGCGGCAGGCAGATCTTCAGGCAGGACTCAACGGAGACGGCGTCCGTGCGCACGAGAAGGTCCTCGTGGAACGGGGCTCCGTTCGCGACGAACGTCCACGGCTTGGCGCCATCACGCATCCGCTCGGCATCGGCCTTGAACAAGACCGTGACCCCTTGCTCGGCCAATGACTCCATGACCTGCACCACGTCCACCAGAACTCCCTTCCGGCCACCCCTGAATCGTCCGCCCAAGCTATCCCGAGGCCGCCTTCCAGTGGATCTTCCAGCGGGCCTTCCAGCGAGTGGACGGACGTTGGGTGGGTTCCTCGAATCCGAACCCTCCTGGAAGGGCCGCCCCATGCTCATCCGGCTCGCCCGACTGGCGGTGCGACGTGCTCGCGCTGTACTGGTCGGCGCACTTCTCGTCCTGCTCGGTCTCGGCGCCTACGGTGCAGGCGCCCAGGAAGATCTCGATCTGTCGCGGTGGAGCGCGCCCGGGACCGAGTCGGTGCGCGCCGGGAACGTGCTGCGCGACCACTTCCGTACCGGGAACCCCAATCTCGCCCTCCTCGTCACGGCCCGCGACGGGGACGTGGACAGTGCGCGCACCGAGCAGGCCGCACGTGAACTTGTCGCCGAAGTCGGGGAGTTGGCGCGTGTCACGGACGTGACCTCCTACTGGGACGCCGGTACCCCCGCCTTGCGCGGTGAGGACGGGCGGCGCGCTCTGATCCTCGCCCACCTGGACGGTGACGCCACGCAGACGCGCAGGGAACTGGCGTCCCTCTCGCCCGAGTTGACCCGCACTACTCCCGAACTCGACGTCCGGGTAGGCGGCCAGGAGGAGATTTCCCGGCAGGTGGGTGAACAGGCCCGCACCGACTTCCTGCGCGCCGAGGCCTTCGCCCTGCCGGTCGTGTTGCTCCTGCTGATTCTCGTCTACCGGCGCACCGCGGCCGCCCTGCTGACCGTGGGGGTCGGTCTGTTCTCCGTCCTCGGCGCACTTGCGGGCCTGCGCCTGCTGGCACAGTTCACCGAGGTGTCGACGTTCGCCGCGAACCTGGCCCTCGTGCTCGGCCTCGGACTGGGGGTGGACTACAGCCTGTTCGTCATCAACCGCTACCGCGAGGAGCGCGGCGCCGGCCGGGACCGGGAGGCGGCCGTCCTCGCGGCGACCGTCGCCGCCGGCCGTACGGTCGTCTTCAGTGGGATCACCGTTGCCGTGTCGCTGTGCGCGCTGCTGGTGTTCCCGTTCTTCTTCCTGAGCTCGTTCGCCTACGCCGGCGTCCTTGTCGTGCTCAGCGCGGTCGCCGGAGCCGTGCTCGTCCTGCCGGCCGCGCTCGCCCGCTGGGGCCACCGCGTGGAACGGTCCGCCGCACCCGCCTCCGGCTTCTGGCACCGCACCGCCCTCGCGGCCATGCGCTGCCCGCTCCTCGCCGGCGCCGGAGTCCTCACAGTTCTGCTCGTCGCCGCCGCACCCCTGCTCGGCCTGCGCTTCGGCCTGCCCGACGAACGCACCCTCCCGACGGGCACGTCCTCTCGGACCACCTCCGAGATCGTCCACCGCGAGTTCGCCGCCGAACCCACCGACACCATCCAGGTCGTCCTGACCGAACCCGCCGACACGCGCGCGTACGCCGCCCGACTCTCCCGCGCCCCCGGCGTCTACCAGGTTGACGCGCTCGACGGCACCTACCGCGACGGCCTCCGCACCGGAACCCCCGGCCAGGACCGGCTGACAGCACCCGACGGACGCGCGCGGCTGGCCGTCGTACCCTCCCAACAGGCGATGTACGGCGACGTCCCCGCCCTCGTCGAACGCATCCGGGACACCGCCGCCCCGGCTCCCGCCCTGATCGGCGGCTACCCCGGCGAGACCACCGACTTCCGCACCACCCTCCTGGACCGGCTGCCGGTCGCCGTGGGCCTCGTGCTGGTGGCGACCTACGTGATCCTCTTCCTGATGACCGGCAGCGTGCTGCTGCCGTTGAAGGCGACCGTGCTCAACCTGCTGAGCCTGTCGGTGATGTTCGGCTGCCTGGTGTGGGTCTTCCAGGACGGCCACCTCGCCGGGTTCCTCGGCTTCACCCCGACCGGCTCGATCGAGCCGAGCATCCCGGTGCTGATGTTCTGCGTGGCGTACGGGCTGTCCATGGACTACGAGGTGTTCCTGCTGGCCCGCATCAAGGAGGAGCACGAGCGGACCGGCGACACCGAGCAGGCGGTGGGGGAGGGCATCCGGCGCAGCGCGCCGCTGATCACCGCCGCGGCCGGGATCCTCGCCCTGTCCTTCCTGTCGTACGCCACCGGCGGCGTCGTCTTCCTCAAGGAACTCGGCGTCGGGACGGCCCTGACGATCCTCGTCGACGCCACCCTCATCCGGGTCGTGCTGCTGCCGGTGACCATGCGGCTCGCGGGGCGCGCCAACTGGTGGGCGCCGAAGAGGCTGCGGCGACTGCGGATCAGGGAGGGCGACGTACTTCGCGGCGAGTACGTGTGACGTCCTCGCCCGGCTGAGGTCCGGGGCGGCGGGCGGCGCGGCGGACGTGGACGAGCAGCGCGGCCCGGGAGCGGTCCTGCTCCGCCGTGGAGCGGCTGGCCGTGGTACTCGACGAGAGACCCGCGCGGCGTACGGCACCAGCTGATTGCCGTACTCGCGCTGACTCCGGTCGAGTTCCCGTGCTCCGCGGTGCCGGGAGGGTCTGACAGTACCTCTCACCTCCGTGACCGGTTTGCGTAACGTCGGAGTGGCAAGAAGGCTCTCGCCGCGCCCATGGTGTGAGCCGTCCGAAGAACCGCGGAGGATTTGCATGCGTACCGTCTCACTGGGATCGACCGGCCGACAGGTGCCGAACATCATCGCGGGCATGATGCGGATCGCCGGTAAGACCGACGACGACATCCGAGCCCTCTATACCGCGGCGCGCGAAGCGGGTATCGACTTCTTCGATCACGCCGACCTCTACGGGTTCAACCATCCCGGCGGCGGAAGGCATCTGTGCGAGGAGCGTTTCGCCGGTGCCCTGAAGCTGAACCCCTCGGAGCGGGAGCAGATCGTGCTCCAGACCAAGACCGGCATCGTCGCTGACGAGTGGCACTACGACTCTTCGTATGAGCACATCGTCGCTTCCGCCGAGGAGTCGCTGCGGGCCCTGGACACGGACTACCTGGACATCCTGCTCCTGCACCGTCCCGACGCTCTGGTCGAGCCCGCGGAGGTCGCCCGCGCCTTCGACCACCTGGAGTCCAGCGGGAAGGTCCGCGCCTTCGGTGTCTCCAACCACACCCCGCGCCAGATCGACCTTCTCAAGACCGCCGTCACCCAGCCGCTCGTGGCGAACCAGGTGCAGCTCTCGATCACGCACTCCACGATCGTCGCCCAAGGACTCTCTTCGAACATGACCGGCGAGGCGGACTCGATCACGCACGACGGGGGCGGCGTCGTCGACTACGCCCGGGTGAACGGGATCACCCTGCAGGCGTGGTCGCCGTTCCAGAAGGGCTTCCAGGACGGCGTGTTCCTCGGCTCCGACGACTACCCGCGGCTGAACGCCGAGCTCGATCGGCTCGCGGCCAAGTACGGGGTTGCGCCGATCGCGATCGCCGTCGCGTGGATCACCCGCCACCCCGCGGGCATCCAGGTCGTCCTGGGCACCACCAACCCGGAACGGCTCACCGACGCCGCCGCAGGCTCCGACATTCCGCTCACCCGCCCCGAGTGGTACGGCCTCATCCAAGCCGCCGGCCACAACGTGCCCTGACCAGAAAGTTCAGCCGCTGGTGAGGGGGCTCGTCACCGGCTCCACGCAGGGCCTCGGCCTCCTTGTCACCGAGGCTCTGCGGGATGAGGGAACCAGCTCTCGTTCCCGCCCGCGACTATGAGGGTCGCGGCCCTGGTGGATCTGTGGCGCGCGAGCGGACATGGTCGTGGGCGACCTCGCCGATGCCGAGCAGACCGGTGACGTCGTCGAACAGACGCGCCCGGGCGGATGGGCACGGTGATCCGTAACGCTGAAGTGCTGTCTGACCTGGCGCTTCTCGCAGGAACCGGTCGAACGGTCGCCGGGGTGACGGTGTTCCTGCTGCCACGGAGACGGGTCGGATTGCGTGGGCGGCAGTTGGAGACGGCGAGTTGGATCGGGAGGCCGAGGCCGCGCGGGCAGCGATGGGTGTCCAGGTCACTGAGCATTTTCAGCGTTGCCGCTCCAGAGTGTGGATGGCCGCGGTGATTGACGACATTCGATTCGGGCTGCATCGGGACCTGCGGAGGATCGGCCACGACTTCGGTCGTGCGACGCCGCGTTCGACGGGTGCCCGTGCCGCGGACCGCGTGCGGTTGAGTGAGGTTCCGGCCTGGCGGGCGTCTGAGGGGTGTTATTGCCCACGGGCCGGCTCCGATGTAGGCGCGGTCGGCAAGGACGGGGACGCCCTGGCCCTGGTGCTGTAGGCGTGGGCGGTGCCCACGGAGATCCCGAAGCCTGCGGCGGCCTGATCAGGAACGTCCCTACAGGAGAGCCACACCCACCTTCGATTCGACCTGACTCCCCTCCCTCACACTCATGCGGGGGCCGAGGGTCCGGCCCATCTCGGAGGGCAGGCCCGGGTCGGCGACCAGGACGGGCCGTAGGCTCCTGCCATTCGTGTCCGCGTCGGGCTGCCTCGTCTCGTTCTGCCGCCGGGGAGGCCACTTCGCACCTCGCCGCTTCCCCCCAGGCTGCCAGCAGAGGGAGGGATCCGCTCGTCCGCCCCTTCGGCAGCACTCCGCGCCTGCGGGCCGGGGGACACCTAGCATGCTGAATGTGCGACCCATTCTCCCGAAGATCGAGGGTGGCCGAGTGTAGGGCCTCCTGCAACTCATCGAAGACGGCATCCACCTCGTCGTCGCTGGGCTCCTGGTACTGCTCGCGGGGCTCCTGACCGTCGAGGTCGTCCACGACGTCATCAAGTCGATCCAGGGGCCGTACCGCGCGGAGACGGTCGTTCTCTCCGCCCTGGACAACGGCCTTGTGCTGTTCATCGTGGCCGAGCTGCTGAACACCGTCCGCCTCACCATCAGGAACCAGACCCTCGACGCGGAGCCGTTCCTCGTCGTCGGCCTGATTGCCGGCATCCGCAAGGTGCTCATCGTGACGGCCGAGGCGGAGAAGTCCTACCGCTGGGACCCTGAGGGGATCGAACTGCTCATCCTGGCGGGGCTGATCCTCGTGATGACGACAGCGGTGTACGTGTGGCGACGCTCGACGCGGCCGGGAGACTACTTCCGGCTTCAGGAGGCTGGACGCTCCGCCGTCGGCGGAGCCCTCACTCACCCCGGTGCACGGATCCTGATCCGTCACCTTCCGCCGCCAGGGTCGCCCGCACCCGCTGCTCCTCGCGAGCAGAGCCGACGTCCCGTTCCAGGGGTGTGCGGCTCACGGCCGTCGCGAGGTCTTGCAAGGCGTGCTTATGCAGTTCAGCCTCCCGCCACACGACCGGGCTCCGGTTGCCGACGGCGTCCTGCCACGCGTTGAGCGCTTCCTCCACGCGCCCCCAGTCCGGATTCCTGTGCTCGCGCACGTCGACTGCCGCCTGCGCCGTGTCCGCCTCCAGGGCCTCGGCGAACCGCTCCGCCTCGGGGACGACACGGCTGTCGGCCCGCGGGACGTGGCTCTCCATGAGCATCGCTGCCCGGCCGAACCTCTTGAGCGCCTCCTGCGCCTCGCGCGCCGTCAGCCCCCTGGGGCGGACCGGTTCCTGCCTTGCCTGGTCGTAGGCCTCCTGCCAGGCGGCACGTGCCTCCCTGCTCTCCAGGAGAGCCCTGCGCATGTCGGCGCGGCGCTCCCGGGTCGGTTCTGCGTAGCCGCGGAGCACCGCGGCCGCGTACCGGCCGTTGGCGGCGAGCCAGTCCGCGAGCCGGCCCGGCAGCCGGGGCGTCTCCCACGCGGGGAACACCACGTATGCCAGCATCGCCAGGGCCCCGCCGAGCAGGGTGAGCACCACCCGCTCCGGAACCGTCTGCTCCCACGCCTGGCCGCCCATGCCGAGCAGGAAGACGACGTAGGCGGCGGTGAAGCACTGGGAGTAGGCGTAGCCGGTACGGATCAGCGTGTACGACAGGCCCACCGAGACCACCGCCAGCGCGCCGAACACCTGGGCGTCCGGGCCCAGCGCCCGCACCATCCCGGTGGCGAGCGCGACCCCTGCCAGGGTCCCGGCGAGGCGGGCCACCGCACGCGCGTACGTCCGGTGGAAGTCCGGCCGCATCACCATCACCGAGGCGATGGGCGCCCAGTAGCCGTGGCCGACGGGCAGCCGGGCGGCGATCAGATAGCCGACCGTGGCCACCGCAGCCAGGCGGACGGCGTGCCGGAACACGGGGGAGTCCCAGCGAAGCTCCCGGCGCACCGCCCGGACGATGACCGGGACCAGCCGGAACATCGTCGGGCGCACCAGGAACCGGGCGTTCACGAGGTCGGGAGGTGCGGGTGCCCCGGGCGCGCCGCCGCTCCCGGCGATCTCCAACGCCTCGCCGAGCAGTTCCACGAGACGCTCGGCGGCCTGCCGGGCGGGCCCTTCCAGCACCTCGTGCTCGTCGCCGACGCGCAGGACGTCCGCGCTCCCGGGCGGCACGCCGGCGGGAGTGCCGCGGCGAATCGAACGGGCCGCCGCGTCCAGGACGTCGGCGGCCGCGTTGAGCAACTCCCGCGCGCGGTCCCGCCCGGGTCCCTCCGCCGGGGCGCCGATGTTCATCGGCGAGACGGTGGTGGCGGTGGTGGCGGTACCGCTGCTTCTCATCGTCGAGCGGGTCGGGGTG
>NZ_JBEYVC010000116.1:0-33758 GCF_040643855.1 Streptomyces sp. NPDC047072
CGCACCCGCGCGAGTGCGGCGGCCGGCGCGTCAACCCGCGCCGTCCGCCCGCCCCTTGAGCTGGGCCTCGTAAGGAGGTCTACGAAACCACCGCCGGATCGGCCGACTTCGCCGCCTTCCCGGCGTTGTCTTCGTCACCCACGGCGATCCCGCGCCGCTTGGAGACGAAGACCGCGCCCGCGATCACGAGGAACGCGAGCACCGCGACGAAGATCCTTACGCCGATGCTCTTGTCGTCGCCGTAACTGAACTTGATCACCGCGGGGGCGATCAGCAGCGCCACCAGGTTCATGACCTTCAGCAGCGGGTTGATCGCGGGACCGGCGGTGTCCTTGAAGGGGTCGCCGACGGTGTCGCCGATCACCGTCGCGGCATGGGCCTCGCTGCCCTTGCCGCCGTGGTGGCCGTCCTCGACGAGCTTCTTGGCGTTGTCCCAGGCACCGCCCGAGTTGGCCAGGAAGACCGCCATGAGGGTGCCCGCCCCGATCGCGCCCGCGAGGAACGCGCCGAGGGCGCCGACCCCGAGGGTGAACCCGATGAAGATGGGCGCGGTCACGGCGAGCAGTCCGGGCGTGGCGAGCTCGCGCAGGGCATCCCGGGTGCAGATGTCGACGACCTTGCCGTACTCCGGCTCCTCGCTGTAGTCCATGATCCCGGGGTGCTCGCGGAACTGCCGCCGCACCTCGTAGACCACCGACCCCGCCGACCGCGACACCGCGTTGATCGCCAGCCCCGAGAAGAGGAAGACGACCGCCGCGCCCGCGATGAGACCGACGAGGTTGTTGGGCTGCGAGATGTCCATCATCAGGCTCATCGGCGCACCGGACCCGCTGAGCTTCTCGCCGACGTCCTGCGCGCCGGTCGTGATCGCGTCACGGTACGACCCGAAGAGCGCCGACGCCGCGAGGACGGCGGTCGCGATGGCGATGCCCTTGGTGATGGCCTTGGTGGTGTTGCCGACGGCGTCCAGGTTGGTGAGCACCTGCGCGCCCGCGCCCTCGACGTCGCCGGACATCTCGGCGATGCCCTGGGCGTTGTCGGAGACCGGCCCGAAGGTGTCCATGGCGACGATCACACCGACCGTGGTGAGCAGACCGGTGCCGGCCAGTGCCACCGCGAACAGCGCCAGCATGATCGACGTACCGCCGAGCAGGAAGGCACCGTAGACACCGAGACCGATCAGCAGGGCGGTGTAGACGGCCGACTCGAGACCGATCGAGATACCGGCGAGGACGACGGTGGCGGGCCCCGTGAGCGAGGTCTTGCCGATGTCCTGGACCGGACGGCGGTTGGTCTCGGTGAAGTAGCCGGTCAGCTGCTGGATGACGGCGGCCAGCAGGATGCCGATGGCTACGGCGACCAGGGCGAGGATCCTCGGATCGCCGTCCTTGCCGGAGATCGCCGTGTCGGTGATCCCGTCGAGGTCGGCGTACTTGCCGGGCAGGTAGACGAAGACCGCGATCGCCACGAGCACCAGCGAGATCACCGCGGAGATGAAGAACCCGCGGTTGATGGCGCTCATCCCGCTGCGGTCGGTACGCCGCGGAGCGACCGCGAAGATGCCGATCATCGCGGTGATCACGCCGATCGCCGGGACGAGCAGCGGGAAGGCGAGCCCGGAGTCGCCGAAGGCCGCCTTGCCGAGGATCAGCGCGGCGACCAGGGTCACGGCGTACGACTCGAAGAGGTCGGCCGCCATGCCCGCGCAGTCGCCGACGTTGTCGCCCACGTTGTCGGCGATGGTCGCGGCATTGCGCGGGTCGTCCTCCGGAATGCCCTGTTCGACCTTGCCGACCAGGTCGGCGCCGACGTCGGCGGCCTTGGTGAAGATGCCGCCGCCGACCCTCATGAACATCGCGATGAGCGCCGCGCCGAGACCGAAGCCCTCCAGGACCTTCGGCGCGTCGGCCGCGTACACCAGCACCACGCAGGAGGCGCCCAGCAGACCGAGCCCCACCGTGAACATGCCGACGACGCCGCCCGTACGGAATGCGATCTTCATTGCTTTGTGCGAGACGGCGGTGAGATCCTTTTCCGGCTCACCCTCCGCCGGGGTCGCTTCCCGTGCGGCCGCGGCCACGCGCACATTACTGCGCACGGCGAGCCACATGCCGATATAGCCGGTGGCCGCCGAGAACGCCGCGCCGATCAAGAAGAACACGGATCGGCCTGCGCGCTGATTCCAGTCGTCCGCGGGCAGCAGCATGAGCAGGAAGAACACGACCACGGCGAATACGCCGAGCGTGCGCAACTGCCGTGCCAGATAGGCGTTCGCGCCTTCCTGGACCGCCGCCGCGATCTTTTTCATGCTGTCGGTGCCCTCGCCGGCGGCGAGCACCTGGCGCACCAGGACGCCCGCCACCACTAGCGCCGCCAGGGCGACGACCGCGATGACCGCGATCAGCACCCGGTTGCCGTCGGTGAGCACGGCGGCCGCGAGGATTGTGGGGTGGTCCAACTGATCAGGGGTAGAAAGCCCCGCCATTCGTCCTCCTTGACGCTTGGGCTGAGCTCAAGATGTGGACGGATTGTAGGTACCCCGCCCTGATCAAAACAGGGCGCGGTAAACGGAATCGGTCTTGACGGAACCTGAAAGCAGTAACGCCCCGAAGGCATTGTGATCCAATTACTTGATCGTGAATTGCTTCACGAAATGCATTGCACAGACCACTGTAGGCACAGAAATGCCCCCCTGACATGCCGAAGGGCCCTAACGGGTAGGGCCCTTCGGTGCAGAGAACGGGTGTGTCAGGGGAGTACCGCGGCCGGCGGTGTGGTCGGCCAGGTCATACGGATCTGGCCGCCGTGCTCCCCTGCGGTGACCTCGACGTCGTCGACGAGGCCACTGATGACCGCGAGGCCCATCTCGTCCTCCTCGGTCTCGGCATCGGGGTCCTCGCCCGCGGCGCCGGGAGCCCGGTCGCCCGGGGCCGAACGCGGCGCCTCGTCGCCGACCTCGATGGAGAACTGCTTCTCCTCCTCGATCAGCAGCACCTTGACCGGCGCGGTGATGCCGCCGCTCTGGTGCAGTCCGACGGCACGGGTGCAGGCCTCGCCGACGGCGAGTCTGACCTCGTCGAGAACGGCCTCGTCCACTCCGGCCCTGCGCGCCACCGCTGCCGCCACCAGTCGGGCGGTCCTGACGTGCTCGGGCAGCGCGCTGAAACGGAGTTCAACGGTGGCCATGCATCCCCCTCGGAACTACGGGCGTGCTGTCGGGGGGACCGGGCCGCCGAAAGCCCGAACCCCCTCCCTTGTTTCTTCGACGTCCTGCACCGTCCCGGGCACGGGGCCCGGGAAACGGGTCAGTCGGTCGCCGCCACCGCTTCCTCGACCGAGGTGTGGATCGGGAACACCTTGGTGAGGCCGGTGATGCGGAAGATCTTGAGAATGCGCTCCTGGTTGCAGACCAGGCGCAGCGAGCCCTCATGGGCACGCACCCGCTTCAGGCCGCCGACCAGCACGCCGAGTCCGGTGGAGTCGAGGAAGTCCACGCCCTCCATGTCGACGACAAGGTGGAAACTGCCGTCGTTCACCAGCTCGACCAGCTGCTCGCGCAGCTTGGGCGCGGTATATACGTCGATTTCGCCACCGACCCTGACGATCGTGCGATCGCCGACGGTCTCGGTCGACAGGGACAGGTCCACGGATCCTCCAGCACCTTGCTATCGAGCGGTCGCCCCTCGGGACACCTCGGCTTGAAGCCCCCAGGACGGTTCGCCAGCCGCGATGGCATTCAATCACTTACCGGCAGGCGTGCACGACGCCTTGGTCCCATTGTCCGTCACGCCAGTGACACACTCGGTGCCGATGGCCAAGAATCACCGATCCGATCGACCCTCGACGGACCCCGGCTCCCGCCCCACGCCGAGCACGGTCCTGCACCGGCTCGCCGCCGGGCCGAGCCGGGCTGCGCGCATCACTCATACGGAGCACTTGCCCCCGCGCGAGGGCCGCCATGCCGTCTGGCCTGACCGGATTCGTTCGGAGGTGATCGCGGCGGTCCAGGCCTGTGGCATCGAGCACCCCTGGGCCCACCAGGCACTGGCCGCCGAGCACGCCCTGGACGGCGATTCGGTGGTCGTCGCCACCGGCACCGCTTCCGGCAAGTCCCTGGCGTATCTCGTACCGGTCCTCTCGCGGCTCCTGTACGGCTCCGAGGCCCCCAACGGCCGTGGCGCCACCGCGCTCTACCTGGCGCCCACGAAGGCCCTCGCGGCCGACCAGCGCCGATCGGTGAAGGAACTTTCACAACCGCTGGGCAATTCTGTCCGACCTGCGGTCTACGACGGCGACACGCCGTTCGAGGAACGCGAGTGGGTCCGCCAGTACGCCAACTACGTCCTGACCAACCCGGACATGCTGCACCGCGGGATACTCCCGTCCCACGCCCGCTGGTCCTCCTTCCTGAAGGCTCTCCAGTACGTCGTCATCGACGAGTGCCACACCTACCGGGGCGTGTTCGGCTCCCACGTCGCCCAGGTCCTACGGCGTCTGCGCCGCCTGTGCGCCCGCTACGGCGCCTCCCCGGTCTTCCTGCTGGCCTCCGCGACCGCCGCCGAGCCCGCGGTCGCCGCCCGCCGCCTGACGGGCCTCCCGGTGGTCGAGGTGGCCGACGACGCCTCCCCGCGCGGCGAGCTGGTGTTCGCCCTCTGGGAGCCGCCCCTGACGGAGTTGCAGGGCGAGAAGGGCGCCCCCGTCCGCCGCACCGCCACCGCCGAGACCGCCGACCTGCTGACCGACCTCGCCGTGCAGGGCGTGCGCTCGGTGGCCTTCGTCCGCTCCCGGCGCGGCGCCGAACTCATCTCCGTGATCGCCCAGGAGCGGCTGGCCGAGGTCGACCGCTCCCTGGCCCGCCGCGTGGCCGCCTACCGCGGCGGCTATCTCCCGGAGGAACGCCGCGCCCTGGAACAGGCCCTCCACTCGGGAGAGTTGCTCGGCCTGGCAGCCACCACAGCCCTCGAACTCGGCATCGACGTCTCCGGGTTGGACGCCGTCCTGATCTCCGGCTACCCCGGCACGCGCGCGTCCCTGTGGCAGCAGGCGGGCCGCGCCGGACGCGCCGGCCAGGGCGCCCTCGCCGTCCTGGTCGCCCGCGACGACCCCCTGGACACCTTCCTCGTCCACCACCCCGAGGCCCTCTTCGACCAGCCGGTGGAGTCCACGGTCCTCGACCCCGACAACCCGTACGTCCTGGCGCCCCACCTCTGCGCGGCCGCCGCCGAACTCCCCCTGACGGACGAGGACCTGGACCTCTTCGGCCCCGCCTGCGAGGAGCTGCTCCCCCAGCTGGAGTCCGCGAAGCTGCTGCGCCGCCGTACGAAGGCCTGGCACTGGACCCGTCGGGAGCGGGCCGCCGACCTCACCGACATCCGCGGCGGGGGCGGCAGCCCGGTCCAGATCGTCGAGGACGGCACGGGCCGCCTCCTCGGTACGGTCGACGCGGGCGCCGCCCACACGACGGTCCACGAGGGCGCGGTCCACCTCCACCAGGGCCGCACGTATCTCGTCCGCTCCCTGGACCTGGAGGACTCGGTCGCCCTGGTCCAGGAGGCGAATCCGTCCTACTCGACGGTGGCCAGGGACACGACCGCCATCGCCGTCCTGGAGACGGACGTCGAAGTCCCCTGGGGCGACGGCAGGTTGTGCTACGGCTCGGTCGAGGTCACCAACCAGGTGGTCTCCTTCCTCCGCAGACGCCTGATCACCGGTGAGGTGCTCGGCGAGACGAAACTCGACCTCCCTCCCCGCACCCTGCGCACCCGCGCGGTCTGGTGGACCGTCACCGAGGACCAGCTCGACGAGGCCCGGATCAACCCCGAGATCCTCGGCGGCGCCCTGCACGCCGCCGAACACGCCTCCATCGGCCTCCTCCCGCTCTTCGCGACCTGCGACCGCTGGGACATCGGCGGGGTCTCCATCCCCCTCCACCCCGACACGCTCCTCCCCACGGTCTTCGTCTACGACGGCCATCCGGGCGGCGCGGGCTTCGCGGAACGCGCCTTCCACACGGCCCGCGCCTGGCTCACGGCCACCCGCGAGGCCATCGCCTCCTGCGAGTGCGACGCCGGCTGCCCGTCCTGCATCCAGTCCCCCAAGTGCGGCAACGGCAACGACCCGCTGCACAAGAGGGGGGCGGTGCGGTTGCTCACGGTGTTGTTGAAGGGGGCGCCGGGAGAGAGCGCGGCGGTGGCGGGACTGGGGTCTCGGCCAGCGCTCACCGGAGATCCGGGACGACGGGACCAGGCCCCGAAGGTGGGACCGGCCCGGGAACAGGCGCCGGAATCGCAGGTGACGCCTGGCCCGACCGCAGCTCCAGCCCTGCCCCCGGCCCCGGCCCCGGAACAGGCGCCGGTACCGCAGGCGACCCCGGCACCGCAGGGCCCGCCCGGGACCTGACCTCCGCCGTGAACGGGGCTCTTCCCGAGGACGCCGTCACGTCGGAGATCTCCCCGACCATCACGCACCGCACGAGCCGCGTCCCCTGCGCCCGCGCAACCTCCTCGGCCCGGGCGCACGCCACGTCCCCGCCGTCGGCCCAGTGATCCGCCGCCGCGAGCGCGGCCAGATCCGCACCCCCGGCGGCACGATGCCGGACGACGACGGCCTGCCCCAACGCGAGCACCACCCCGAACACGAGGCACAGCACAGCGATCACCCCGACACTCCACACGCTGGCGGACCCACGATCACCACCGCGAGGGGCGCCGGCGGCAGGAGCGGGGGGAACGGCAGCCGCGAGAGAAGGAGCAGCGGGAGCCGGGGAGGCCCCAGCGGCAACCACCGGAGCCGGGGAGGCCGTCGCCGGAGCCGAGGAGGCGTCCGCCGCGAGAGCGGGGGGAACGGCAGCCGCCAGAGCAGCCCCAGACGCTCCGTCAGCCCCACGATCCCCTCCCCGCCCCCGATCGGCCCGAGAAGCCCCCTCACCGCCCCTCATCCCGTCGCCCCCACACTCTCCTCCGCCAACGCCACGGCCTCCTCCCGTACCTCGAACGGCAGGCCGTGCAGTACCGGCGGCCGGGCCACGACCGCCACGCGGACCCGGTCGCCCTCGCGCGTGAGTGTCACCTCGGCGTCGCGCGGGGCCGTTTCCCGCGTCACCCGGACCACCGCCTCGACCGGATCCTGGCGGGCCGCCACCCGCGCCCCCGTCCTGGCCGCGTCCACGCACTGGATCTGCGCCGCCATCACGAGCAGCCCCCACACCAGCGCCATCGCGACCATCACCAGCACGGGCAGCACCATGGCCGCCTCCGCCGTCACGAACCCCCCGTCCCCCGCACCGCGTTCACGCCTGCGCATCGAGCGCCCGCTTCACGATGCCCTGGAGTGCCGCGGTGACCTCCCCGCTCGTCACCACCTTGTAGAGCACCAGCGCGAACCCCACTGCCGCGACAATTCCCATCGCGTATTCCGAGGTGACCATTCCATCGTCCCGACGCGACGCCCGCGCCCCGCACATCACCTTGCACACCAGGGCGCACAGCCGCGCCCGTACCGCCTCGTACATCTCAGCCCCCGTAAGGATCAGTTCCGTAGTCCACATCTCGCCGTCCACACATCTCTCGCCGTCCGCTCGTCACCGTCCCGCCATCGGCCCACCCCCTCCCAGCACCCCGCCCGCGAGGCCAATCAGGATGGGCAGCACGCCGATCGCGATGAACGCGGGCAGGAAACACAGCCCCACCGGCGCGGTGACCAGGACGGCCGCCCGCCGTGCCCGTTCCGTCGCGGCGCGCCCCCAGTTCGCGCGGGCGTCCGCCGCGAGCCCCGCGGCCGGCCCGGCCGCGGGAAGCCCGGAGACGTCGGCCCGCTCCAGCAGCCGCGCCAGCGCTCCGGCTCCCGGAATCGAGGCGAGCCTGCGCCAGGCCTCACCCGGCGCGCTGCCGAGCCGCACCTCCGCCGCACCGCGCGCCAGGGCCTCGCCGACGGGACCACCCAGCGCCTCCCCGACGGCCTGCGCGGCGATCACCGGACCGGCACCCGCCGCGACGCACGCGGCCAGCAGATCGGCGGCGAGCGGCAGTTGCCGGGCCGCCTCCCGTGCGTCGGCCTCCTCGGCGTCCGTACCAGTCGGCTGCCGAAGCCGCCACCGCCACACCCCCACCGCGACGAGCACCCCGGCCACGGCGCCGGCGACACCACCGACCAGGACCCACGCGGCGCATCCCACGCCCACGACCGGCAGCCACCGCCGTACGACGTCTCGTGTCCCGGGACCCGGGCGCCCGCCCGTGGCCTCCACGACGGCCAGCAGTTCGCCCAGCCGACGTCGCAGTCTTCGCTTGCGCCGCACCGACACGGCCCGCCGCACGAGCCACGCGATACCGAGGGCCGCCAGGACGACCGTCCCCAACCTGTGGACGACCTCCCCGTTCATGCCGCCTCAGCTCCCCGTACGATCCGCGTCGCCCACCACATCCCGACGACCTCCAGCAGACCGCCGATCAGCAGACAGGCGAGCCCCGCACCGGAGTGCAGCAGGACCGTCAAGGGGGCGGCGCCGAGCGCGGTACCGAGGACCAGCCCCAGGACCGGCAACGCGGCGAGCATCATCGCCGTGGACCGCGCCCCCGCCAACTGGGCCCGTAGATCCGCCCGTTGGTCGCGCTCGGCGCGCAGGGCCCCTTCGAGCCGGTCCAGTCCGGCCGCGAGTCCTGCCCCCTGGTCCACGGCCACCCGCCAGCACGCGGCGAGCCCGAGCAGCCCCTCGGCCCCCGCCCGCCGTGCCGCGGCCGCGAGCGCTCCCGGCACATCCCCGCCGAACCGGGCCGCCGCCAGAACCACGGCCTGCGTGTCCCCGAACCCACCGGAACCCATCCCACCGCGGCCCGCACCACCACCCGGCCCACCGACACCCCGCTCCCCCGCGTTCACCGCGCCGAAGTCCCGCACAGCCAGCGCCAGCGCCTCCCCTGGCTGCCGTCCCGCCCGCACCTCCCCGGCGATCGCCGCGCACAGTGTGATCACCGCGTCGGCCCGTCGCTCACGCGCCCGGCGCGCGTCCCGGGCCAGCCGCACCCGCCGCAGCAACGGCACCCCGGCCGCCCCCGCGACGACCGGCAGGACCGAAACACCCAGCACCGCGACCACCAGACCGATGCCGGCCGCCCACCACTCGAACCCCAGCCGACCGCGCATCCGCCTGACCTCGCCCGCCAGCTGTCGCCAGGCCGGTGGTCCGACCCCCACCACCCCGCCGCCCGTGAGCAACAACTGCGCCCGCCGCGCCCCTGAACGCCGACCGCCCAGCAGCCACACCGCGAGCCCGGCACACACCACGGCCGCCCCCATGAACCCCACCGGCATCTCACCCGTCCCGCTCATCGCACCTCCACTCGCTCGGCATCCCGGGACAGGCCCCCGAAAGGCCCCTGATCCCCCTCCACGCCACCGCGCAACGCATCCCCGAGCACCCCGCGCAAGCGCTCCCACCCGCGCTCGTACACGAACGCCTCCGCGCCCCACCGCAGCGCCGGCACCGTCCTCACCAGCCCCGAGGCGTCCCGTTCCAGCACACGCACCTCGGCGATCCGACGCCGGCCGGTGCGATCGCGGACGAGGTGGAGGACGACGGACAACGCGGCCGCGACCTGGCTGTGCAGGGCGGCCCGGTCGAGCCCGGCGGCCGTACCGAGCGCCTCCAGACGTGCCGGGACATCGGCAGCCGCATTCGCGTGCACGGTTCCGCAGCCGCCCTCATGGCCTGTGTTCAAGGCGGCCAAGAGATGCACGACTTCAGGCCCGCGGACCTCACCGACCACCAACCGGTCCGGCCGCATCCGCAGCGCCTGCCGGACCAGGTCTTCAAGGGTCACCAGCCCCGCGCCCTCCTGGTTGGCGGGGCGCGTCTCCAGCCGTACGACGTGCGGATGGTCCGGTCTGAGCTCCGCCGAGTCCTCCGCGAGCACGATCCGCTCGCCCGGGCCGACGAGCCCCAGCAGCGCGCTCAACAACGTCGTCTTGCCGGTTCCCGTACCGCCGCTGATCAGGAAAGACAGCCGCGCCTCCAACAGCGCCCGCAACACCCGGTCCCCGCCCGGTGGCACGGTGCCCGCCGCCACCAGTTCGTCCAGCGTGAACGCCCGCGGCCGTACGACCCGCAGCGACAGACAGGCGCACCCGACGGCGACCGGGGGCAGCACCGCGTGCAGCCGGGTCCCGTCCGGCAGCCGGGCGTCCGCCCAGGGCCGCGCGTCGTCCAGGCGCCGCCCGGCGACCGCGGCCAGCCGCTGCGCGAGCCGTCGTACCGCGGCCGCGTCCGGGAAGGAGACGTCGGTCAGTTCGAGCCCGCCGCCCCGGTCGACCCAGACCCGGTCGGCGGCCGAGACCAGGACGTCGGTCACCGAAGGGTCGGCGAGCAGCGGCTCCAGGGGCCCGCTGCCGACGAGCTCGGACCGCAACCGCTCGGCCGCGCCGAGGACTTCGGCGTCGCCGAGGACCCGCCCCTGCTCCCGGAGCGCCTGGGCCACGCGCGCGGGCGTCGGTTCGGCCCCGCTCTCGGCCAGCCACTGCCGTACGCCGTCCAGCAGCCCCGGCGACACGTCTCTTTCGAGTCCGGCGAACGCGCTCATGTCGCGCCCTCCTGTGTCAGTGCCCGCTCCCAGAACTCCTTGCAGAAGCGAGCGAGCGGCCCCCGCTCGGCGGATCCGGGTGGGTTCCGGCGGCCCTGGGGCCGCAGGAGCGCGGACTCGACCGGCATCTCGCCCGCGTGGGGCAGACCGAGCAGCCGCGCCACCTCCTCGTCGTCGAGACCGGGCTCGTAGGGGCCGCGGACGACCACCCGCAGGTCGCGCACGAGCATCCCGACGGCGGAGGCCATCCGGCCGGCCGCGGCGACGGCGCGCAGTTCGGCCGGGACCACGAGAATCGCGAGGTCGAGCTGGGAGAGGATCTCGGCGACGCCGTCGTCGAAGCGCCGGGGCAGGTCGACGACGACCGTGCCGCCCCGGCGGCGCGCCGCGGCCAGGACCGCCCGGACGGCCTGGGGCGGCACCGCGATGCGGTCTCCTCGGTCCCAGCTCAGGACCCGCAGCGAGTGCAGTTCGGGCAGCGACTCCTCCAGGGCGCCGCCGCCGACCCGTCCGCGCGAGGCGGCGAACGCGGGCCAGCGCAGTCCCTCGGCGCTCTCGCCGCCGAGGAGTACGTCGAGTCCGCCGCCCAGCGGATCGGCGTCCACGAGGAGGGTGCGCAGGCCCTCACGCGCGGAGGTGACGGCGAGGGCGCACGCGAGCGTGGAGGCTCCGGCCCCGCCGCGGCCGCCGATGACGCCGACGGTGAGGGCGGGCCGTCCGACACCCTCGGCGACGTCGGCAATGCGGTCGACGAGCCACTGCTCACCGTCGGGGAGCATCAGGACGTGGTCGGCGCCGATCTCGACCGCGCGTTTCCACACCCCGGAGTCGTCCTGGTCCCGGCCCACGAGCACCACTCCGCGTCGGCGGGCGGCTCCGCGCACCCGGTGGGCGGCGTCGTCGCCGACCAGGACGAGCGGGGCCGCCTCCCAGCCGCCTCTCTGCTCCGGCACTCCGTGGTGCACCTCGGGTGTCGCGCCGGCGGCGGCGCACAGGCGCAGCAGATCGTCGAGGAGCGCCTCGTCCTCCGTGACGATCAAGGGCCCGCCCGGCCGCCCTCCGGTGGGCTGTGGCTCGTGTGTGACGGCTGCGGTCACGCTTTCCATCCCCCTTCGCAAACGTGTGAAGAACCGGCGACCGGCCTTCATATGAACGGCCGATACGAACCGGCCAAACACGCCTGCTAACGGGAACCGGCCATGAAGTCGGTGCGAGCGGGACGCGTTGGAAACACGGTGCAGCGAAGACGGAAAAGAAGTGGATCTTGGTCGAAAACTGTGGACAACTCGACGGTTGTGAATATCCCCGTCACCCATACCGGTGAGCCCTGCACGGATCTGTGGACAACTTCCACAGAGCAGCCCGAAGGCTACCCACAGTGACCAGTCATGAGTATGCCGAAAGGACGGCCGCAGCCGCCCGCTCGCGGCCTCGAAGCCGTACGGAGAAGAGGAAAACCCACCCGGACATGCGACGACCCCCACCGGGGGGGAGAGTGGGGGTCGTCTCCACGGCCGACTCGGGGGGGGGGAGGAGCCGGACCGGGTTAGCACGGTCGCGAACGATCCGTGACTTCCATGGTGTACCCGAGAGCCCTCTCAGGCAAACCCACGCGCCACACCTTACGCCGAATGGGCTGCGCCTATGCTCGGGGCGTGGAAAACCACTCCTTGCCCCGCACAGCGGCCTTCTTTGACCTGGACAAGACGGTCATTGCGAAGTCGAGCACGCTCACGTTCAGCAAGTCGTTCTACCAAGGCGGGCTGATCAACCGCCGGGCCGCCTTGCGGACGGCCTATGCCCAGTTCGTCTTCCTCGTCGGTGGTATGGACCACGACCAGATGGAGCGCACCCGGGAGTACCTCTCGGCACTCGTGCGCGGCTGGAACGTCCAACAGGTCAAGGAGATCGTCGCCGAGACGCTCCACGACCTGATCGACCCGATCATCTACGACGAGGCCGCCTCCCTCATCGAGGAGCACCACACCGCCGGACGGGACGTCGTCATCGTCTCCACCTCCGGCGCGGAGGTCGTCGAGCCGATCGGTGAACTGCTCGGCGCGGACCGCGTGGTGGCGACCCGGATGGTCGTGGGCGAGGACGGCTGCTATACGGGCGAGGTGGAGTACTACGCGTACGGCCCGACGAAGGCCGAAGCGGTCAAGGAGCTGGCCGAGTCCGAGGGTTACGACCTCGAACGCTGCTACGCCTACAGCGACTCGGCGACCGATCTGCCGATGCTCCGAGCCGTGGGCCACCCGCACGCCGTCAACCCCGACCGGGCACTGCGCCGCGAGGCACTCGCGCGCGGGTGGCCGATCCTCGATTTCCACCGGCCCGTTCGGCTCAAGCAGCGGCTGCCCGGCTTCTCCGTACCGCCCCGCCCGGCGTTGGTCGCGGCCGCCGCCATAGGAGCCGCGGCGGCCACGGCGGGCCTCGTCTGGTACGCGAATCGGCGACGGACGACCACCGCCTGACCGTTTGATCCTGTTTGAGAGTAAAAGTAAAGAACCGCTGCCAGGGGTTCCGCTTGCCCGAGTCCAGGAGTACAAAGGGATTAACGGCCCGCGAGACCAAGGACATCCGAGAGGATCACCTTTAAAACGCAATTGGCCCCACGGACCGAGCATGGACATTGGGCACCCACGCGACGTCGACCCGTCGATTACGGGCCAGCCGCACCAGGTGACGGGCGAAGTTCCCGACCTGATGGGCAACATATCGAGGACGCTTGGTAACCCGGTGAACATGCCGGCGGCGGTACGAATCCTCGTACCGCCGCAACCCTTTTCGGGGGTTTCCTACGCCGCCCCGCGCTGAAGCGCCTCGCACACCGCCGTGGACTCACGCGCCCCCAGGCCGACCGCGGCGCCGCAGTGCGTGATCCACGCGGCCATCCCCTCCGGGGTGCCGGAGACATAGCCGTCGAGCGCCGCCAGATAGGCGGCGCGGCCCAGTTCGGCGTGACCGACCTCCGCCGGGCAGACGGACTTCGGGTCGAGACCGCTGCCGACCAGGACGATCCGCTCGGCCGCGCGCGCGACCAGGCCGTTGTGGGAGGCGAAGGGCCGCAGGGCGAGAAGTTCGCCGTGCACCACGGCGGCCGTGACCAGGGCCGGAGCCGAACTGCCCACGATGATCAGCTCGGACAGCCCCTCCAGGCGGCCCGAGACCTCGGCCGCTCCCGGCAACGGCAGTTCGATCAGCGGCTCGTCGACCGCTTCGCCCGCCTGACGCGGCCGCCCCACCTCGTCACCGTCGGCCGCGACAGCGACCATATGGAGGCGCGCCAGCACCCGCAGCGGCGACTGCCGCCAGATGGACAGCAGTTGGCCGGCCTCGGCGGTCAGCCGCAGGGACGCGCCCATGACGCGCGCCTCGTCGTCCACGCCGAAGTCCGAGCGCCGGCGCACCTCTTCGAGGGCCCAGTCCGCACCGGAGAGCGCGGCGGACCCGCGGGCGCCGCGCAGCGCCGCCTCGGAGGTGATCTCGTTGCTGCGGCGCCGCATGACCCGGTGCCCGTAGACCCGGTCCACGGACTTGCGCACGGACTCCACGGACTCGGCCACCCCGGGCAGCGAACCCAGGGCCGCGAGCGGATCGGCGGTCGCGCCTGTCGTACTCATGAGTACGACCCTACGCAACCCGGGGCCACACCCCTCGATGGAGTGGTCTTCTTCACGCACGCCTGTCACATACAGCTATTGCGCCACTACCGTTCGTGAACATGAAAATTGCTTTCGTCGGGAAGGGCGGCAGCGGCAAGACCACCCTGTCCTCCCTGTTCATCCGCCACCTCGCGGCCACCGGTGCCCCCGTGATCGCCGTCGACGCCGACATCAACCAGCATCTGGGACCGGCGCTCGGTCTGGACGAGGCGGAGGCGGCCGCGCTGCCCGCGATGGGCGAGCGGCTGCCGCTGATCAAGGAGTACCTGCGCGGCGGCAACCCGCGCATCGCCTCGGCCGAGACGATGATCAAGACCACCCCGCCCGGCGAGGGCTCCCGGCTGCTGCGGGTGCGCGAGGACAACCCGGTCTACGACGCCTGCGCCCGGCCGGTGGAACTCGACGGCGACGTCGTCCGTTTGATGGTCACCGGCCCCTTCACCGACGCCGATCTGGGGGTCGCCTGCTACCACTCCAAGACCGGAGCGGTGGAGCTGTGCCTGAACCACCTGGTGGACGGGGCGGGCGAGTACGTCGTGGTGGACATGACGGCGGGCTCGGACTCCTTCGCCTCCGGCATGTTCACCCGCTTCGACATCACGTTCCTCGTGGCCGAGCCGACCCGGAAGGGGGTCTCCGTCTATCGCCAGTACAAGGAGTACGCCCGCGACTTCGGCATCACCCTGAAGGTCGTCGGCAACAAGGTGCAGGGCCGGGACGACCTCGACTTCCTCCGCGCCGAAGTCGGGGACGACCTGCTCGTGACGGTCGGACACTCCGACTGGGTGCGCGCCCTGGAGAAGGGCCGGCCGCCCCGGTTCGCGCTCCTGGAGGACGTCAACCGCCGCGCCCTGCACCAGTTGCGGACGGCCGTCGACACCACGTACGAGCTGCGGGACCCGGAGCGGTACACCCGGCAGATGGTCCACTTCCATCTGAAGAACGCCCAGTCGTGGGGCAACGAACGTACGGGGGCCGACCTGGCGGCCCAGATCGACCCCTCGTTCGTGCTCGGCGAGAGCGCGGTGGCATCCGCCGCCGCGACCGCCTGACGGCTACTGCTTCCTGGCGGCCGGCGCCCCGGGTACGCCCTTGGGTGCCGGGGCCGGGCGGGCCGAGAGGAAGGCCGTCCAGTCCTCCTTCGGGGCCTCGCCGACCCCGAGGGTGCGCAGCTTGGCCAGGGTCGCCGGGTCCTGGGCGTCCAGCCAGTCGGCGAGCTGCCGGAAGGAGACGCAGCGCACGTCGGGCTTGTTGCAGACCTGCTCGATGGTCTCCTTGACGGCGCGCATGTAGGTGCCGCCGTTCCAGGACTCGAAGTGGTTGCCGATGATCAGGGGCGCACGGTTGCCGTCGTAGGCCCGGTGGAAGCCCTTGAGCAGGCCGTCGCGCATCTGGTCGCCCCAGAACTCGTACTTGCCGGGGTCGCCCTGGGTGGCGGTGCCGGACTGGTTGACCATGAAGTTGTAGTCCATGGTGAGCTGCTCGTAGCGGTGCCCGGGGAAGGGCACCAGCTGCATCGACAGGTCCCACAGGCCCTGCTTCTTCTTCGGCCACAGCTGGTCGTTGACCCCGCTGGTGTCGTAGCGGAAGCCGAGCTCGCGGGCGGCCGCCATGAAGTTCTTCTGGCCCTCCAGGCAGGGCGTGCGGGCGCCGACGAGTTCCTTGTCGTAGTCGAAGGGCAGCGGGGCGGCCTTCGTCATCCCGGTGTTGGTCTTCCAGGACTTCACGAAGTGCTTCGCCTGGGCGATCTCGTCCTTCCAGTCCGCCACCGACCACTGGCCGACCCCGCCGTCGCGGCCGCAGAAGTGGCCGTTGAAGTGGGTGCCGATCTCGTTGCCCTCCAGCCAGGCCAGGCGGAGCTGCTTGACGGTGTCGGCGATGCCCTGCTCGTCGTTGAAGCCGATGTCGGAGCGGCCCGGGGAGTGCTGCGGCGGCTTGTACTCGTCGCGCTTGTCCTCCGGCAGCATGTACACGCCGCTCAGGAAGTAGGTCATGGTCGCATGGTTGGCCTTGGCGACCTCCCGGAAGTGGGAGAACAGCTTCTGGCTGTCCTCGCCCGCGCCGTCCCAGGAGAACACCACGAACTGCGGGGGCTTCTCGCCGGGCTTGAGTCTCTGGGCTCTGGGCAGGTGCGGCTGTGCTCCGGTGTAGGAGGTGGAGCCGTCTCCGATCAGGCGGACCACCTGCTTGGGCGGCGCCTGCGCCGGCTTCGCCTTCTGCGGGCCTGCGGCCCCTTCGTCGGAGTGGTCGGCGCCGGTCGCGCAACCGGCGAGCGAGGCGGCACAGACCGCGGCGACCACGGCTTTCGCGGCAATCCTCTGGGTGGCGGTCATGTTCCGCCCACCTTCTTCCTTCTCTCGGGACCCAACGACAGCGCCGTCACGTTCACACGGGACCGAGAAGGAATTAGTACGACAAGCCGATGAAATTGCCACTTCGCTCTTCAGAGTGAGTCATTAGCCCATTTGCCCGGAAAGTCTATGCCTGGCCTTTACTCTGCATTACGATCCATTTACCGAGCGTCGATTCATCAGCGTTGATTCATCCCGCCGCTGCACGCCGTGACCCACGGCCGCGACCCGCCCCCCGCCATCGACGGGGGACCACCTGTTCCGCGACCGCGCTGCCCCGGAGGAGACGGGAAAACATGTCAGCCTGCGTACCCACTCGCGCCACCGATTCGAACGACTCATCTCGCCCGAAGAGCGTCCACCGACCCCACAGCCCGCCGCCGACCCCGCCCCGCCGCTTCCGAATCGCGGGCGCCGACGTGTCGGCCTCGATCGCGGTCTTCCTGATCGCCCTGCCGCTCTCCCTCGGCATCGCCCTGGCCACCGGCGCGCCCCTGCAGGCCGGCCTCGTGGCCGCGGCCGTCGGAGGGATCGTCGCCGGATGGCTCGGCGGCTCCCCGCTCCAGGTCAGCGGACCCGCCGCCGGACTCACCGTGGTGACCGCCGACCTGATCCACCGCTACGGCTGGCGCACCACCTGCGCCATCACCGTCCTGGCCGGACTCGCCCAACTGGGCCTCGGCTGCCTGCGCGTGGCCCGCACCGCCCTCGCCGTCAGCCCCGCCATCGTGCACGGCATGCTCGCCGGCATCGGCGTCACCATCGCCGTCGCCCAGCTGCACATCGTCCTCGGCGGCACCCCCCAGAGCTCCGTCCTCGACAACCTCCGCGCCCTGCCCGCCCAGTTGGTCCGCCTCCAGCCCGCCGCCGTGTCGGTGAGCCTGCTGACCCTGGCGTTCCTCTTCCTCTGGCCCCGGCTGCCCGGCCGGGCGGGTCGCCTGCTGCGCAAGGTGCCGACCGCGCTCGTCGCCGTCGCGGGAGCCACGGCCACCGCCTCGCTCGTGGGGCTGACCCTGCCCAAGGTCGACCTGCCGTCCTGGAGCAGCCACGCCCTCGCCGGGCTGCCCGAGGGGCCGGTGCTCGGCCTGGTCGCCGCCGTGCTGACCACCACGCTGGTGTGCAGCGTGCAGTCGCTGCTCGGCGCGGTCGCCGTGGACAAGCTGGCGGCAGGCCGCCCCGACCTGGTCGCCGCCGGTCCGGCCGTCACCCGCTCCGCCGCCCGGGTCGGCCGCTCCGACCTGGACCGCGAACTGCTCGGACAGGGCGCCGCCAACATCGTCTCCGGCGCGCTCGGCGGACTGCCCGTCGCGGGGGTCGCCGTGCGCAGTTCGGCGAATGTCCAGGCGGGTGCGGTCAGCCGGAACTCCACGATGCTGCACGGCGTTCTCGTAGTAGTAGCCGCGCTGCTGATGGTCCCGGTGCTGGAGCTGATCCCGCTCGCCTCGCTCGCCGCCCTGGTGATGGCCGTCGGCATCCAGATGGTGTCCCTGCACCACATTCGCACGGTGACGCGTCACCGAGAGGTGCTGGTCTACGCCGTCACCACCCTCGGCGTGGTCGTCCTCGGCGTCCTGGAGGGCGTCGTGCTGGGGATCGCCGTCGCCGTGGCCGTCGCCCTGCACCGCCTCACCCGCACCCGTATCACCCACGTCGAACAGGAAGGAGTCCATCACGTCCAGGTGAGAGGCCAGTTGACGTTCCTCGCCGTGCCCCGGCTCAGCCGGGCCCTGCACCTCGTGCCCCAAGGGGCGGACACCGTCGTGGAGTTGGACGGCTCGTTCATGGACCACGCGGCGTACGAGGCGCTCCAGGACTGGCAGAAGACACACACCGCGCGGGGCGGCTCGGTCGAACTGACCGGGCGCAGACCGGGTACGCGGATCGCCGAGCCGTCCGGTTCCACGGACTGCCGCTGCCGTCCGTGGACGGCCTGGCGCAACCACCAGTGCGAGCGGCCGCAGCCTGTCTTCTCCGGGGGGCGGCTGGGAGTGTCGGGTGGCCGCGGGGTGGCCGAGGGGGTGCTCTACTCAGCGGGCGGTGCCGGGGGGGCTGTCGGGGCCCGAGGAGCTGTCGGGTCCGGTGGATCTGTCAGCACCAGCGGGTTCGCCGGCACCAGCGGGTCCGTCGGCACCGGCGGTTCCGTCGGCACCGGCGGTTCCGGTAAGCCCGGTGGGGCCGACGGATCCGGTGAAGCCGGTGGGTCCGGTCGGTCCGGTGGACCCGACGGTTCCGGTGGGCTTGGCGGCTCCAGTGGGCACGGCGGCTCCAGTGGAGCCCGTGGAGCCGGCGGAGCCCTCGGCTCTGGTGGGTCCGTCGAGTCTGGGAGTTCCGGTCGGCCGGACGCGGTCAGAGGGGCGAGCGGTCGGGAACTGGCGCGTGGGATCAGCGCGTTCCAGCGGAACACCGCGCCCCTGGTGCGCGGAGAGCTGGCTCGGCTGGCTCGGGAGGGGCAGCAGCCGTCCCAGCTCTTCCTGACCTGCGCCGACTCGCGGCTGGTCACCTCGATGATCACCTCCAGTGGTCCGGGCGACCTGTTCGTGGTGCGCAATGTGGGCAACCTCGTGCCGCTGCCGGGCGAGGAGAGCGGGGACGACTCGGTGGCGGCCGCGATCGAGTACGCGGTGGACGTGCTGAAGGTGCGTTCCATCACGGTGTGCGGGCACTCCGGGTGCGGGGCCATGCAGGCACTGCTCAACTCCGAGCCGGGCGGTGCGCGGACCCCGTTGAAGCGGTGGCTGCGGCACGGGCTGCCGAGTCTGGAGCGGATGGCCGACGACGGCCGCCCCTGGGCGAGGCTGGCCGGGCGGGCACCCGCCGACGCGGTCGAGCAGCTCTGTCTGACCAATGTGGTCCAGCAGTTGGAGCACCTCAGTGCCCACGACTCGGTCGCCCGGGCGCTCGGGGACGGCGAGTTGGAGCTGCACGGGATGTACTTCCACGTGGGTGAGGCACAGGCGTATCTGCTGACTGGGACGGGCGGGGACGAGCTGTTCGACCATGTGGAGGCGGTGGACGTGTCGGCGTGACGCGTCCGCAACCCACGTGAGCGCGACTGCCGGACCGGCTCCTAGGACCGGTCCGGCGTCGGCTTCACCGGGACGCACGGCACGACGTCGGCGCGCGTCGGGAAGACGTCGACCCTGTGGGGCAGTTCACCGCCCCTGAGGTTCACGAAGACCAGCACGTTGCCCGGGCGCAGGGTGGTCGGCCTGGTCAACTTGACGGCGCGCAAGGCAACCTTCTCGCCCTGCTGGTTGAACACCCAGAGCACCGGGTCGCCCTCGCACACATAACCGCGACGAAGCACATGCACCTCCACCTCGATGCGGTTCGGGCGCAGCCGCTTCGCGAGTTCGCGCTGGGCGCCGACATCGATGAACTGGTCCTTCGCGGTCAGCGTGACGGAGCCGTCGTCATGCCGCTCCACCGCGAACGCCGGTGAGCCCGCCGGCGTCCCCGGCACCAGCAGTACCGCGAGCCCGGCCAGCGCGCAGACCGCGGCGGCCAGTGCCAGCCGACGGCCCGTCAAGAGCCGGTTCGTGAGCCGAGGGGCCGCAAAGGAACGGCTCGGCAGCAGCCGCCGTAGACCCACACGCTCCGGCTCGGCCTCCCGCCGCGCAACCTCCCGCCGCTCGACCTCCCCCCGCAGTTCCGCGAGCAACCGCTCCTCGAACGTCGTCCTCGTCGTCATGCCTCTCCCCCGATCTCCCGGAAGACACCCCGCGCCCCGGCGCGCTCCTTCGCCCCGGCAGCCCTACCGGTACCGTCCACGCCCGGCCTCTCCTGAGCCGTAACCACCCGGGGCGCCTTGCGCACCCCACCCGCCCGGGACCGCTCTCCGCCCGCCCTGCCGGCGGCCCGGCCCACGCCCGCCTCGTCGTCGACCCCGCCCACGCCCGGCCTCCCCCGCGCCGCAGCTACGCCACCCGCCCCGCCCGAGCCGACCCTCCCGCTCACCTTGCCGGCCCCAGAACTCCCGACCCCGCTCACCTCATCGACCCCAGAACTCACCACCCCGCTCACCTCACCGCCCCCAGAACTCCCCACCCCGCTCGCCTCGCCCGCCGTAGCCGCCCCCACCCCCGGCTCCCCCCGAAGAGCCCTCCGCGCTCGATGCAACCGCACCCTCGCCGCCACCTGGCTGATCCCGAGCGCGGCCGCTGCCTCCGTGACCGTCAGTTGGTCGACCGCGACCAGTTCCAGGACGGCCCGCTCCCCCGCGGGGAGGCGCTCCAGCGCGGCCAGCGCGCGGCGGCCCGGGCTTTCCGCGTCGAGTTTGTCCTCCAGGCGGGCGATGTCGTCGGGCTCCAGCAGGCGGCGGCCCGAGATGCGGCGGTCGCGGGCCGACTCCCGGGCCACGCGGCGCCGTTCCGAGGAGACGACGTTGCGGGCGATGCCGTAAAGCCAGGCCGTCTCGCTGCCCCGCGAGGGGCGGTACGTGTCGGCCGAGTCCAGGACCGCGAGGAAGATCTCGGCGGTGAGGTCGGCGACGGTGTGCGGATCGGCGACCCGGCGGGCCACGAAGGACGTCATCGCGTCCACATGGCGCCGGTAGAACACCTCGAAGAGCTCCGGGTCGCGGGCCGCCGCCCGCGGCCCGCCCCGTATCCCCTGCAACCCCTCCACCCGGGCTCCCTTCCCGTCCGCGCGGGCGATGCGCCGTACGCCCACGCGGTTCGATACGTCGGCGCGTCGACGGCGCCTCACCCGTACTTGGGCCGGAGTGTGAAAGGCGTTACAGGGACTGAACTCCGCCTGGTCGGCGGCCGTGGGTACGGATGACGCCGGACACGTCACGGATGACCCCACAGGTCTAAACCAATTTAAGATCGGCCCTTGTCATCGCACCCCCGGTCTGATGAGCTGTGGCCTGGGACACAACGGACACCCTGGGAAAGGCAGATGCCGTGAGCAACGAGAGCCTGGCCAACCTGCTCAAGGAAGAACGCAGGTTCGCGCCGCCCGCCGACCTGGCCGCGAACGCCAACGTCACCGCGGAGGCGTACGAACAGGCCAAGGCCGACCGTCTCGGCTTCTGGGCCGAACAGGCCCGCCGGCTGACCTGGGCCAAGGAGCCCACCGAGACGCTGGACTGGTCGAACCCGCCGTTCGCCAAGTGGTTCAAGGACGGCGAGCTCAACGTCGCGTACAACTGCGTCGACCGGCATGTCGAGGCCGGCCACGGCGATCGTGTCGCCATCCACTTCGAGGGCGAGCCCGGCGACAGCCGCGCGATCACCTACGCCGAGCTCAAGGACGAGGTCTCCAAGGCCGCCAACGCCCTGCTGGAGCTGGGGGTTCAGAAGGGCGACCGGGTCGCCGTCTACATGCCGATGATCCCGGAGACGGCCGTCGCGATGCTGGCCTGCGCCCGCATCGGCGCCGCGCACTCCGTCGTCTTCGGCGGCTTCTCGGCCGACGCGCTCGCGACCCGGATCCAGGACGCCGACGCCAAGGTCGTCATCACCTCCGACGGCGGTTACCGCCGTGGCAAGCCCTCCGCGCTCAAGCCCGCCGTCGACGAGGCGGTCGGCAAGGTCGACAACGTCGAGCACGTCCTCGTCGTACGACGGACCGGCCAGGACGTGGCCTGGGACGACAGCCGGGACGTGTGGTGGCACGAGATCGTCGAACGGCAGTCCGCCGAGCACACGCCGGAGGCGTTCGAGGCCGAGCAGCCGCTGTTCATCCTGTACACGTCGGGTACGACGGGCAAGCCGAAGGGCATCCTGCACACGTCCGGCGGCTACCTCACCCAGGCCGCCTACACCCACCACGCCGTCTTCGACCTCAAGCCGGAGACGGACGTCTACTGGTGCACGGCCGACGTCGGCTGGGTCACCGGGCACTCGTACATCGTCTACGGCCCGCTCGCCAACGGCGCGACACAGGTCATGTACGAGGGCACGCCCGACACCCCGCACCAGGGCCGCTTCTGGGAGATCGTGCAGAAGTACGGCGTCACGATCCTCTACACGGCGCCCACGGCCATCCGTACGTTCATGAAGTGGGGCGACGACATCCCCGCGAAGTTCGACCTGACCTCGCTCCGCGTCCTCGGCTCGGTGGGCGAACCGATCAACCCCGAGGCCTGGATCTGGTACCGCAAGCACATCGGCGCCGACCGCACGCCGATCGTGGACACCTGGTGGCAGACCGAGACCGGCGCGATGATGATCTCGCCGCTGCCGGGCGTCACCGCGACCAAGCCCGGCTCCGCGCAGACCCCGCTGCCCGGCATCTCGGCCACCGTGGTGGACGACGAGGCGCGGGAAGTCCCCAACGGCGGTGGCGGCTACCTCGTCCTCACCGAGCCGTGGCCGTCCATGCTGCGCACCATCTGGGGCGACGACCAGCGCTTCCTCGACACGTACTGGTCGCGCTTCGAGGGCAAGTACTTCGCCGGCGACGGCGCGAAGAAGGACGACGACGGCGACATCTGGCTGCTGGGGCGCGTGGACGACGTCATGCTCGTCTCCGGCCACAACATCTCCACGACGGAGGTGGAGTCGGCGCTGGTGTCGCACCCCTCGGTCGCCGAGGCGGCCGTCGTCGGTGCCGCCGACGAGACGACCGGGCAGGCCATCGTCGCCTTCGTGATCCTGCGCGGGACGGCGAACGCCGAGGACGAGAACCTCATCGCCGACCTGCGCAACCACGTCGGCGCCACCCTCGGCCCGATCGCCAAGCCCAAGCGCGTCCTGCCGGTGGCCGAGCTGCCGAAGACCCGCTCCGGCAAGATCATGCGCCGGCTGCTGCGGGACGTCGCCGAGAACCGCCAGCTCGGTGACGTGACCACCCTGACCGACTCGACGGTGATGGACCTGATCCAGGCCAAGCTGCCGGCGGCGCCCAGCGAGGACTGACACCCTCAGAGAAGGGGCGCCCGGCGCGGAGAAGCGCCCGGCGCCCCTTTTAGGTAAACTAAACAAAACAACGTGACCCTCAAGGTGTGCCGGGAAGTCTGGTCGGCGAGCTGCTCAGTCGTGCCCACCGACCGGAGGTCCCCCTCATGCCCGCGCCCACCCGCAAGGTTCTCGGACGGCTCTCCCTCCCCGAGCGGACCTTCGTCGCGGACGCGCTGCGTACCGAGACGGTCGGCGGTGTGCTGCTGCTCCTCGCCGCCGTCACCGCGCTGATCTGGACGAACGTCCCGGCGCTGCACGACAGTTACGAGAGCGTCAGCCACTACCACCTGGGCCCCGAGGCCCTCGGCCTCGACCTCTCGATCGCCCACTGGGCCGCCGACGGCCTCCTCGCGGTCTTCTTCTTCGTCGCCGGCATCGAGCTCAAGCGCGAACTGGTCGCCGGCGACCTCAAGGACCCGAGGGCGGCCGCGCTGCCCGTCGTCGCGGCCCTGTGCGGGATGGCCGTACCGGCGCTCGTCTACACGCTCACCAACGTCACCGGCGGCGGCTCGCTCGCGGGCTGGGCGGTGCCCACCGCCACCGACATCGCCTTCGCGCTCGCCGTGCTCGCCGTCATCGGCACCTCGCTGCCGAGCGCGCTGCGCGCCTTCCTGCTCACCCTGGCCGTCGTCGACGACCTCTTCGCGATCCTGATCATCGCGGTCTTCTTCACGGCGGACCTGGACTTCGCCGCCCTCGGCGGCGCGGCGGCCGGCCTCGGCGTCTTCTGGCTGCTCCTCAGGAAGGGCGTACGCGGGTGGTACGTCTACGTCCCGCTCGCGCTGGTGATCTGGACGCTGATGTACAACAGCGGCGTCCACGCCACCATCGCCGGCGTCGCGATGGGCCTGATGCTGCGCTGCACGCGCCACGACGACGAGGAGCACTCCCCCGGCGAGCAGATCGAGCATCTCGTACGACCGCTCTCGGCGGGCCTGGCCGTGCCGCTGTTCGCCCTCTTCAGCGCGGGTGTCTCGGTGTCCGGGGGCGCGCTCGGTGACGTGTTCACGCGGCCCGAGACACTGGGCGTGGTCCTCGGGCTGGTCGTCGGCAAGGCGCTCGGCATCTTCGGCGGCACCTGGCTGACCGCCCGCTTCACCCGGGCCTCGCTCAGCGACGACCTGGAGTGGGCCGACGTGTTCGCGGTGGCGACCCTGGCCGGCATCGGCTTCACGGTCTCGCTGCTCATCGGCGAGCTGGCCTTCGACGGGGACCAGGCCCTGACCGACGAGGTCAAGGCCGCCGTCCTGACCGGTTCGCTGATCGCGGCGGCCCTCGCGACCGTGCTGCTGAAGCTGCGCAACGCCAAGTACCGGCGGCTGTACGAGGCCGAGGAGCGCGACGAGGACCTCAGCGGCATCCCGGACATCTACGAGGAGGACGACCCCGCGTACCACCTGCGCATGGCCGCGATCTACGACCGTAAGGCCGCCGAGCACCGCCGGATCGCGGAGCTCAAGACCGCCGAGCGGCTTGCCGAAGTGACGGGCGGGGCAGGCGACGAGGACGGCCGTCGGGCATGATCTGACGGAACAGTACAAAGGACGAGATCCACCTACCCGGTCGAGAGACCCACCTGGTCGGAAGAGGGAGACCGCGATGAGCGCACCCGACGGCAGCCCGGTCGGCGCCGAACGCAGCATCGGGCAGCTGTTCGCCTCGGCGACGGCCGAGATGTCCGCGCTGGTGCACGACGAGATCGCGCTGGCGAAGGCGCAGCTCAAGCAGGACGTCAAGCGCGGCGCGGTGAGCGGCGGCGCGTTCTCGGTGGCCGGCGCGGTCCTGGTGTTCTCGCTGCCGATGCTCAACTTCGCGCTGGCGTACGGCATCCGGACCTGGAGCGACTGGAACCTCGCGGTCTGCTTCCTGCTGTCCTTCGCCGCCAACGTGCTGGTCGCGCTGGTCCTCGCGCTGATCGGCGTGGTCTTCGCGAAGAAGGCGCAGAAGGGCAAGGGCCCGCAGAAGGTCGCCGCGTCCATGAAGGAGACCGCGGGCGTGCTCCAGAACGCCAAGCCGCACCCGCGCACCGAGGGCGACAACAAGGTGCTGGAGGAGCGGGTCCGGGACGCGAAGGCCATCGAGGCTGTGGCACGCTCGTCGTCATGACGGAACCCGGCGCCCCCTCGGCGCAGCAGCCCGCCTCACTCGTACGGCCCGACGGTCCCTGGACGCACCGGGACGTGGCCGCCAACGGGGCGCGCTTCCACATCGCCGAGCTGGGCGACGGGCCGCTGGTGATGTTCCTGCACGGCTTCCCGCAGTTCTGGTGGACCTGGCGGCACCAGCTGGAGGCGCTCGCCGAGGCCGGGTTCCGGGCCGTCGCGATGGACCTGCGCGGGGTCGGCGGCAGCGACCGCACCCCGCGCGGCTACGACCCGGCCAACCTCGCCCTCGACGTCACCGGCGTGATCCGCTCGCTCGGCGAGCCGGACGCCGCCCTGGTCGGCCACGACCTCGGCGGCTATCTGGCGTGGACGGCCGCCGCGATGCGCCCGAAGCTCGTACGGCGGCTCGCGGTCGCCTCGATGCCGCATCCCCGGCGCTGGCGCTCGGCGATGCTCGCGGACGTCAAGCAGACGCGCGCCGGTTCCTACATCTGGGGGTTCCAGCGGCCCTGGATCCCCGAACGGCAGCTCACCGCGGACGACGGCGCGCTGGTCGCCGAGCTGATCCGGGACTGGTCCGGGCCGCGCCAGCCGGACGACAAGGTGGTGGAGACGTACCGCGCGGCGATGTGCATCCCCTCCACCGCGCACTGCTCGATCGAGCCGTACCGCTGGATGGTCCGCTCCATGGCCCGCCCCGACGGCATCCAGTTCAACCGGCGCATGAAGCGGCCGGTGCGGGTGCCGACGCTGCATCTGCACGGCTCGCTGGACCCGGTGATGAGGACCAGAAGCGCGGCCGGCTCCGGCGAGTACGTCGAAGCGCCGTACCGCTGGCGCCTGTTCGACGGCCTCGGACACTTCCCGCACGAGGAGGATCCGGTGGCGTTCTCGACCGAGCTGATCAGCTGGCTGCGGGACCCCGAACCGGACCGCTGACGCCCTCTTCGATGACGGCTGTGTGACCGTGCCGTTGCGCCCGGTATCCGGACGTGAACACCTGTACTACGAACAGCCAATTGCCCGCCGCATAGGCCGATTGGGGGCCGTGGGGGTGGTTATCGACCTTGGGGCAGGGGCACACGTCGGGGTATGGGCTGGACGCACGACTACAGTGACGCAGCACGCAACCGCCGCTCGGCCAACGGCCTGAGCTCCCACCGAGGGGGTGCCCCGCAACTGCCGGGGAGCACCGACCTGAGGGTGGGGATCCCGCGCATCCTGCGCCGCCGGGCCCGCTGGGTCTCGGTACGCCTGCGCCACCCCCGGGGCTGACGCCCCTCAAGGCACGCAGGGCTTCACAACGCGCAGCTGTCGCTGTCCACCTGCTGGTTCGCGGTGCGCCCCTGGGTGATGTCCTCCTGGATCTCGTCCGCGGTGAGCGCGTACCCGGTGTCGGGGTCGTCGAGCGACTTCGCGAAGACCACGCCGTACACCTTCCCCTCGGGGGTGAGCAGCGGGCCGCCGGAGTTGCCCTGGCGGACGGTCGCGTACAGGGAGTAGACGTCGCGGTTCACCGTGCCGCGGTGGTAGATGTCCGGGCCGTGGGCGTCGATGCGCCCGCGCACCCGCGCGGCACGGACGTCGTACGAGCCGTTCTCCGGGAAGCCCGCGACGATCGCGCCGTCTCCGCTGGAGGCGTCGTCGGTCGTGAACTGCAGGGCGGGCGCCTTGAGATCGGGTACGTCCAGTACGGCGATGTCGCGCTGCCAGTCGTAGAGGACGACCTTGGCGTCGTACTTCCGGCCCTCGCCCCCTATCTGGACGGTGGGTTCGTCGACGCCGCCGACGACATGCGCGTTGGTCATCACACGGCGGTCGCCGAAGACGAAGCCGGTGCCCTCCAGGACCTTGCCGCAACTCGTCGCCGTGCCCATGACCTTGACGATGGAGCGCTGGGCGCGGACGGCGACCGCGCTGCTCGCGAGCTTGGGGTCGGGCGGCTGGACCTCCTTGATCGGTTCGTCGGAGAACGGGCTGAAGACCTGCGGGAAGCCGTTCTGCTTGAGGACCGAGGTGAAGTCCTTGAACCAGGTGTCGGCGTCCGAGGGCAGCACCTCCTGGACGCCGAGGAGGACCTTGGAGCTGCGCACCTCCTTGCCGACCGTCGCCATCGTGGTCTGCGCGAGCATGGTGCCGATCAACCAGGCGACCAGGAGCATGGCGACGACGTTGACGAGGGCGCCGCCGGTGGCGTCGACCGCGCGGGCCGGGGACCAGGTGATGTACCGGCGCAGCTTGTTGCCGAGGTGGGTGGTCAGGGCCTGGCCGACGGAGGCGCAGACGATCACGATGACCACGCCGACGACGGCCGCGGTGGTGCCGACCTCCGACTCGTCGGTCACCGCGTCCCAGATGACGGGCAGGGTGTAGACGGCGACGAGACCGCCGCCCAGGAACCCGATCACCGACAGGATGCCGACGACGAAGCCCTGGCGATAGCCCACGATCGCAAACCACACGGCGGCGACCAGCAACAGGATGTCCAGCACGTTCACGGGGTTCACCCTGTCATGCGCGCCAGTCGAGCGGGACCTGCTTCTCCCGGTCCCAGGGGCGCTCCCAGCCGGAGAAGTGCAGCAGGCGGTCGATGATGCCCGCCGTGAAGCCCCACACCAGGGCCGATTCGACCAGGAATGCCGGACCTCGGTGACCGCTGGGGTGGACGGTTGTCGCACGGTTGTCCGGATCCGTGAGATCCGCCACGGGGACGGTGAAGACTCTGGCGGTCTCGCCCGGATCGACGACACCCACCGGGCTCGGCTCGCGCCACCAGCCCAGCACCGAGGTCACCACGAACCCGCTGACCGGGATGTACAGCTTGGGCAGCACGCCGAAGAGCTGGACACCGGCCGGGTCGAGCCCGGTCTCCTCCTCCGCCTCGCGCAGGGCCGCTCTGAGCGGGCCGTCGCCCAGCGGGTCGCCGTCCTCGGGGTCGAGCGCGCCGCCCGGGAAGGAGGGCTGCCCGGCGTGCGACCGGAGCGAGCTCGCCCGCTCCATGAGCAGCAGTTCGGGACCGCGCTCGCCCTCGCCGAAGAGGATCAGCACGGCGGACTGCCGACCCGCGCCGTCGGACGGCGGCAGGAAGCGGCTGAGCTGTCTCGGCTCGACCGTCTCCACGGCACGCACCACCGGGTCCAGCCAGCCGGGCAGGCCGTCCTTGCTGAGCGTCACGTCCTCCGTATGGCTCGCGCGTGTCATCGCCACCCCCGTTCTGCACACCTCAACGCCTGACGTGCCCTAGATCGTTCCGCCCCGGGCACACCTACC
Source organism: Streptomyces sp. NPDC047072 (assembly GCF_040643855.1). Classification (NCBI taxonomy): domain Bacteria; kingdom Bacillati; phylum Actinomycetota; class Actinomycetes; order Kitasatosporales; family Streptomycetaceae; genus Streptomyces; species Streptomyces sp. NPDC047072. Next base: position 28,877 of record NZ_JBEYVC010000116.1, read on the forward strand.
CACCTGTGCGGCGCGGAAGGCTTTCCCCGCGAGATCGCCGGAGGCATCCCCCGCGACGCCCTCACCCGGCCCCCAGCGGCGGCGCCGGCTTGCCGCCCGCGTCCAGGTACGCCTGCGGCGGGTTGAGGCGCTGGCCCGGGAAGCCGCCCTTCTCGTACTTGAGGAGCTTCTGCGCCTTGTCGGGATCCGTCTCGCCCTCGCCGTACGCCGGGCAGAGCGGGGTGATGGGACAGGCGCCGCACGCGGGCTTGCGGGCGTGGCAGATACGGCGGCCGTGCCAGATCACGTGGTGGGAGAGGTCGGTCCAGTCGCTCTTGGGGAAGAGCGCGGAGACGGCCGCCTCGATCTTGTCCGGGTCGGTCTCGTCGGTCCACCGCCACCGGTGCACCAGCCGCTGGAAGTGCGTGTCCACGGTGATGCCGGGCCGACCGAAGGCGTTGCCGAGCACGACGAACGCGGTCTTGCGGCCGACGCCGGGCAGCTTGACGAGGTCTTCGAGCCGGCCCGGGACCTCACCGCCGAAGTTCTCCACGAGGGACTTCGACAGCCCTATGACCGACTTCGTCTTGGCCCGGAAGAACCCGGTGGGCCGCAGGATCTCCTCGACCTCCTCGGGGTTGGCCACGGCCAGGTCCTCGGGGGTGGGGTACTTCGCGAAGAGCGCGGGTGTCGTCTGATTGACCCTCAGGTCGGTCGTCTGGGCCGACAGGACGGTCGCCACGATCAGCTGGAAGGGATTCTCGAAGTCCAACTCCGGGTGGGCGTACGGGAACACCTCGGCGAGTTCGCGGTTGATCCGCCGGGCCCGCCGCACGAGGGCGGTCTGCGACTCGTCGCGCGGAGGCTTCGTCGCGACGGTCTTCGCGGCGGATGCCTTCTTCACGGGCGCCGCAGCCTTCTTGGGAGCGACGGTCGCCTTCTTGAGGGGGGCCGCCTTCTTGACGGAGGCCGTCTTCTTGACGGAGGCCGGAGCCTCGGCCTGAGCCGCCTTCTTCGCCGGAGTCTTCTTCGCCGTACTCACCGGAGCCTTCCCTGCCGCTTTTGCCGTTTTCTTTCCACCCCCGGAGCCTTGTTCGCCCACAGCGGAATCCCGACGTGCCACCACCCGTCCAGCCCCCTCGGCCTGTGCTCTCACCGGCGTTTTGGACACCCGGCCAGCCTAGAGCCCGGCACCGACATCCGCCCCGGGCCCCGGGGACCGGCCCCCAATTGGACCCCTGCCGCTTACCCCGGGACATGTGTGCGGCATCCTTGTGACAGATCACACTGTTTGGACCGTCCGGCAAAATGGGCACCGGGTTCCCCTGGTACCAAGGGGGAACAAGATCCCCTGAGCAGGTCGACAAGGAGAGAACTCGTGGACGACGTTCTGCGGCGCAACCCGCTCTTCGCGGCACTCGACGACGAGCAGTCCGCGGAACTGCGCGCCTCCATGAGTGAGGTGACCCTCGCGCGAGGCGACTCCCTCTTCCACGAGGGCGACCCGGGCGACCGGCTCTACGTCGTCACCGAGGGCAAGGTCAAGCTGCACCGCACCTCCCCCGACGGCCGCGAGAACATGCTCGCCGTGGTCGGCCCCGGCGAACTCATCGGCGAACTGTCCCTGTTCGACCCGGGCCCGCGCACGGCGACCGCCACCGCGCTGACCGAGGTCAAGCTGCTGGGCCTCGGCCACGGCGACCTCCAGCCCTGGCTGAACGCCCGCCCCGAGGTGGCCACCGCCCTCCTGCGCGCCGTCGCCCGCCGCCTGCGCCGCACCAACGACGCCATGTCCGACCTGGTCTTCTCGGACGTCCCCGGCCGCGTGGCCCGCGCCTTGCTCGACCTCTCCCGCCGCTTCGGCGTGCAGTCCGAGGAGGGCATCCACGTAGTCCACGACCTCACGCAGGAGGAACTGGCCCAGCTGGTGGGCGCCTCCCGCGAAACGGTCAACAAGGCCCTGGCGGACTTCGCCCAGCGCGGCTGGCTCCGCCTGGAGGCCCGAGCGGTGATCCTCCTGGACGTGGAACGCCTGGCGAAGCGCTCCCGCTGACCCCAACGGGACCCCGCGCCCCGAGCCCCCACCCCGCGCCCCCAGGCAAGGTGGTGGGGATTGGTGCGGATGTCCCGGCCTTGAGCGGTATCGACGGCGTGTCGCCGGGACATCCGCACCAATCACCCACCCCATAAGGGAGGGCCATGGGCGCTACCTTGCGGGGGCTTGATGGGCGCGGGTTCATTGTGCGCGAGGGGGGATTGGGGCGGGTGCCCTCCGGCTTCCGGGCGGTTGTCTCGGGCGCCCGCGATCGCGTCCCCGGCCTCTTCGGTGCCCGGCTGCACAGTGTGTACCTCTACGGGTCGATTCCGCGCGGTACCGCGCGCGTGGGCATCAGCGACCTCGACCTCCTCGTGGTCCTGCGGGACGAGCCCACCGACGCGGACCGGGAGGCCGTGCGGGTGCTCGGGGCGGCGCTCGACGGGGAGTTTCCGGAGATCGACGGTGCCGGAGTGCTGCTGGAGAGCCGCACGCGCGTGTTGAGCGACCTGGAGCGGTACGACCTGGGCTGGTTCGTGGCCTGTCTGTGCACCCCGCTCCTGGGCGACGACCTCGCCGAGCACCTGCCCCGCTACCGCCCCGACTCCCTGCTGGCCCGTGAGACCAACGGCGACCTGGCGCTGCTGCTCCCCCGCTGGCGGCACCGGATCGAGACGGCCACGGACCCGGCAGAGCTCCGCCGCATGGTCCGCTTCATGTCCCGCCACCTCGTCCGCACCGGCTTCACCCTGGTCATGCCCCGCTGGAACGGCTGGACGAGCGACCTGGAGGAGATGGCCGAGGCCTTCGCCGCCTACTACCCCGAACGCGCCCACCAGCTCCGCACGGCAGCCACCCTGGCCCGCGATCCGGCCCCCGACCCGACCGCCCTGCGCACCTACGTCGACGACCTGGGCCCATGGCTGGCGAAGGAGTACACGCGCGTGCACGGCGCCAAAGCACCCCGACCCGCATAAAGGCACGGGCCCTAGATGATCCCGTGCTCCTCCAGGTACTCCATCTGCGCCCGCACGGACAGCTCGGCGGCGGGCCACAGGGAGCGGTCCACATCGGCGTACACATGTTCTACGACGGCCTCGGGCGTCCGGAACCCGTCCTCGACGGCCGTCTCGACCTGGGCGAGCCGATGGGCGCGGTGGGCGAGATAGAACTCGACGGCCCCCTGGGCGTCCTCCAGGACGGGCCCGTGTCCCGGCAGGACGACGTGGACGCCGTCGTCGACGGTCAGGGACCGCAGTCGCCGTAGGGAGTCGAGATAGTCCCCCAGGCGCCCGTCAGGATGCGCCACGACGGTCGTACCGCGCCCGAGGACGGTGTCACCGGTCAGCACGGCCTGATCGGCCGGGAGATGGAAGCACAGCGAGTCGGCGGTGTGCCCGGGCGTCGGCACGACCCGCAGCTCCAGCCCGCCCACGCTGACGACGTCGCCGGCCCCGAGCCCTTCCTCCCCGAGCCGCAGGGCCGGGTCCAGGGCGCGCACCTTGGTGCCGGTCAGCTCGGCGAAGCGGACGGCGCCTTCCGCGTGGTCGGGATGGCCGTGGGTGAGCAGCGTGAGGCCGACGCGCTTCCCGGCGCGGGCCGCCGTGTCGACGACGGCCCGCAGGTGCCCTTCGTCGAGCGGCCCGGGATCGACGACGACGGCCACCTCGGAGTCGGGCTCGGCCAGGATCCAGGTGTTGGTCCCGTCCAGGGTCATCGGGGAGGCGTTGGGCGCGAGCACGTTGACGGCCCGAGGAGTGGCGGGCCCCGAGAGCACCCCGCCGCGGGGCCGGCCGGGAAGGGCTGCTGCGTCGGTCATGCGGAGGCTCCCCCGATAGGAATGTGCTTGGTGAACTCGTCGTGCCCCGGCCAGGAGAGCACGATCTCCCCGTCCTCCAGCCGGGCCGTGGCCAGCACGGGCGTCAGATCCCGCGCAGGAGCACCGGCCAGCGCGGCCCCCGCACTCTCATACCCACCGAGCTGCCGCAGCGTGGCAATGGTGGGCGGCATCATGAGCAGCTCACCCTTGTCATAGCCTGCGGCCGCTTCCCCGGGCCGGATCCACACCGTACGGTCCGCCTCAGTGGACGCGTTACGGGTGCGCTGCCCCTCAGGAAGGGCGGCGACGAAGAAGAACGTGTCATAGCGCCGGGGCTCGAACTCGGGCGTGATCCACCGCGTCCACGCCCCGAGCAGATCCGACCGCAGCACCAGCCCGCGCCGCTCCAGAAACCCCCCGAAGGACAGCTCCCGAGCGACCAGCGCGGCCCGGTCCGCCTCCCACTCCGCACCCGTGGTGTCCCCGACGACGGACTCCTCCGTGGGCCCGGCGAGCAGAACACCCGCCTCCTCGTACGTCTCCCGTACGGCGGCACACACGATCGCCTGAGCCGCGCCCTCGTCCACACCGAGCCGCTGCGCCCACCACGCGCGCGTGGGCCCCGCCCACCGCACATGATGCTCGTCGTCCCGGGGATCCACCCCACCGCCCGGATACGCGTACGCACCCCCCGCGAAGGCCATCGAGGCCCGCCTGCGCAACATGTACACAACGGGCCCGGCCCCGGTGTCCTTGAGAAGCATCACAGTCGCCGCCCGCCTCGGCACGGCCGGCGCGAGCGCACCGTCCGCGAGCGCCCGAATCCGCTCCGGCCACTCCGCTGGGTACCACTGCCCGTTTGCCATGGCCGGAGGCTAACTGGTGAGCCCCGGATGTTCGAGAGCGCGCCCAATGGGGTTGCCGGGTTCGGTGGGACGGCGAGTGCGGACCGGTGGGGCTGGTCGCGCAGTTCCCCGCGCCCCTAAAAGCACTCACCTGCACCCGCGTACGGCGGTGAGGGGACGGGGGCGGGGGGTGTCCGCCCGCAG
>NZ_JBEYVC010000117.1:0-32075 GCF_040643855.1 Streptomyces sp. NPDC047072
GCGATGCCGAGTTCCTGCTGGACCTTCTGGAGGAGGTTGACGACCTGCGCCTGGATCGACACGTCGAGCGCGGAGACCGGCTCGTCGGCGATGATCAGCTTGGGGTTCAACGCCAACGCCCGTGCCACACCGATGCGTTGGCGCTGGCCCCCGGAGAACTCGTGCGGGAAGCGGTTGAAGTGCTCGGGGTTGAGACCCACGATCTCCAGCAGCTCCCGGACCCGCTTCTCGCGGCCGCCCTCGGGGTTGATGTCGTTGATCTCCATCGGCCCGGAGATGATCTTCCCGACCGTCTGCCGCGGGTTCAGCGAGGAGTACGGGTCCTGGAAGATCATCTGGATCTCGGACCGGATCGGCGCCATCTGCTTGCGCGAGGCGCGCGTGATGTCCTGGCCGCGGTACGAGATCTTCCCGCCCGTCGGCTCCAGGAGCTTGGTGATCAGCCGGCCGGTCGTGGACTTGCCGCAGCCGGACTCCCCCACCAGACCGAAGCTCTCGCCGACGTGCACGCTCAGGTCGATGCCGTCGACCGCCTGCACCTGGCCGACCGTGCGCCGGATCGGGAAACCGCCCTTGACCGGGAAGTGCTTGACCAGCCCCTCCACCTGGAGGAGCGGTTCCCCGGCCGAGTCGGCGGCAGCCTCTTGGGGGGCGGGGAGGACGAGGTCCTCTTTCATGGTTCCTGTCCTCCTAGCCCAGCCTGGGCTTGATCTCTTCGATGAAAATGGTCCGCTTCTGGTCCGCCGTCAAGTGGCAGGCCGAGGCGCGGTCCGGGCCCAGCAGCGGACGCTCGGCGACGCAGCGGTTGCCGCCCACCCGGTCCTGGAAGGTGCAGCGCGGGTGGAAACGGCAGCCCGCGGGCGGGTTCAGCAGCGACGGCGGCGAGCCGGGGATCGGCGTGAGCGGGGCGCTCAGGTCCGAGTCCAGCCGCGGCATGGAGTTGAGCAGGCCCCAGGTGTACGGGTGCTGCGGCGAGCGGAGCACCTGGTCGGTGGTGCCGCGCTCGATCGCGCTGCCCGCGTACATCACCATGATGTCGTCGGCCATGTCGGCGATCACACCGAGGTCGTGGGTGATGAAGACGATCGCGGAACCGAACTCCTGCTGGAGGTCCTTGAGCAGGTCGAGGATCTGCGCCTGGACCGTCACGTCCAGGGCGGTGGTCGGCTCGTCGGCGATCAGCAGGTCGGGGTCGCAGACCAGGGCCATCGCGATCATCGCGCGCTGGCGCATACCGCCGGAGAACTGGTGCGGGTAGTCCTTGGCGCGTTCCTTCGGGTTGGGGATGCCCACCTTGGCGAGCATCTCCACGGCCCGCTCCCAGGCGGCCCTCTTGGAGGCGCCGGTGTGCTTCATGAACGGCTCGGCGATCTGCCGGCCCACCGTGTAGTACGGCGAGAGCGCGGTGAGCGGGTCCTGGAAGATCATGGCGGCCTTGTTGCCGCGCACCTTCTCCAGTTCCTTCTCGGTGGCGGTGACCAGTTCCTGGCCGTCCAGGACGATCTCGCCGTCGATCGTGGTGTTCTTCGGGTTGTGCAGTCCGAGGACGGTCAGGTTGGTCACGGACTTGCCGGACCCGGACTCGCCCACGATGCCCAGGGTCTTGCCGCGAGCGACGTCGAAGGAGAGTCCGTCGACCGCCTTGACGACGCCGTCCTCGGTGGAGAACCGCACACTCAGATCGCGGACCGACAGGAAGGCCTCCGGCCCGGTCGGGGCCGGTGTGTCCTCGGTCTTGGTCAGTGTGGTCACGGTGTCGCTCTTCCTACGAAAGCCGGATACGCGGGTCGATCCAGGCGTACACGATGTCGGTGATGATGTTGAGGAACAGAATCGCGCAGGCCCCGACCAGCATGACGCCCATGGTCAGCGGGAGGTCCTTCTGCGTCGCGCCGTTCACCGCGAGGCGGCCGATCCCGTTGAGGGAGAAGGTCAGTTCGGTGACCACCGCGCCGCCGAGCAGGCTGGAGAGGTCGATGCCGAAGACGGTGACGATGGGGATCAGGGAACCGCGCCAGGCGTAGCGGAAGAAGACGTACCGCTGCGGCATGCCCTTCGCCTTCGCGGTGCGCACGTGTTCCTCGGAGAGCTGCTCGATCAGCGAGGAGCGCGCCATACGCGTGTACTGGGCGGTGAAGATGGTCGACAGCACCACGATGGGGATCGACAGGCCGATCAGCCAGTCCAGCGGGTTGTCGGTGAAGGGGACGTAGTGCGGGTCCTCCATCCAGCCCGTGCTGTAGACGAAGATCGTCAGCGCGATCGGGCCGAGGAAGTAGATCTGGAACGAGCTGAGGACCATGGACGCGCCGGTGGCCGTCTTGTCGAGCACGGACCCGCGCTTGTAGGCGGCGAGCATGCCCGCGCCGATCCCGACGATCAGGAAGACGACCGCGGAGCCCACCGTGAGCGAGAGGGTCAGCGGGAAGCGGTCCTTGATGGTGTCCCAGACGAGGTCACCGGAGTAGAACGACTCGCCCAGGCAGGGGGCCGGGCAGTGGCCGTCCGGGAAGTCGCGGCCGGTGACGATACCGGACATGAAGTCCCAGAACTGCTGGGCGATCGGCAGGTTGAGGCCGAGGGCCTCACGGATGTCCTCGAGCCTCGCCGGTGAGCAGTCCTTGCCGCAGGCCAGCGAGGCGTAGTCGGAGGGTGCGGCGACGAACAGGAAGAACGTGGCCGCGCCGATCAGGAACAGAGTGACCAGGGCACCGATCGTGCGCCGGACGATGAACTGAAGCATGGCGGGTTGACTGCTCTCTGCGGAGGTGGTCGGGGTTCGCACGGGGGCCGGGGGCGCGCTCCGCCTGGTGCGCGCCCCCGCCCCGTCAGCCGTAGAGAGTTACGACTTCAGGAAGAGGTTGTTGACGTCGATGTAGCTCGACTCGGTGCTGTAGCGGGCGCCGCCGATGTTCGAGCCGTAGAGCTGGAACTGCTTGGTGTACCACAGCGGAGCGGCCGGGTTGATCTTCTCCAGGATGTAGTGGTGCGCTTCCTTCCAGGTGGCCGCGGCCTCGGTCGGCTGCTGGGTCAGGGCCTTCTTGATCAGCTCCTGGACCTTGGGGTCGTTGATGTGCGAGTAGTTCGCGGAGCCGTCGGCGACCTGGTCACCGTCGTAGATCGGCGTGACGACCGTGCCCGGCGACGGCCAGTCCTGGCCCCAGCCGGTGATGTACATGTCGTACGGGTTCTTGAGCTTGCCGATCTGCTCGTAGTAGCTCGCGCTGTCGACCTCCTTGGAGACGACGTCGAAGCCGACCTTGGTCAGGGCGTCCTCGATCGCGACCTTGCGCTTCTGGCCGGCCTCGCTGTTGGAGTAGGCGAAGACGAGCTTCTTCTCGGCGGCCGGGACGCTCTTGAGGAGTTCCTTGGCCTTGGCGATGTTGCCGCTCGGGGTCTTCAGACGGCCGTACGGGTCGTACTTCGGCTCGTAGCCCGGCAGGGTCGGGGCGAACAGGTTCGGGGCCACGTCACCGCCGTACGCGCCACCCTCGCCCGCGATGAGCGACTTGGAGTTGACGGCGTAGGTGGCGGCGTCACGGACGGCCTTGTTCTTCACCCGGTCCAGGTTGAAGGTCAGCGTCATGACGTAGGGCTGGTAGCCCTTGATCGTGCGCTTGTTGACGGCCGGGTCGCTGACGACGTCCTGGATCTGGGTGGACTCGACGCCGCCGGTGAACTGGATGGCGTTCTTGGAGACACCCTGGTCGGCGATGAGCCGCTTGGTCTGGGTGGACTCGGTGACGCCGAACTGGAAGTCGAAGCCGTCCACGTACTGGTGGCGCACGGAGTCGGTCTTCGGGTCCCAGTTCGTGTTCTTCACGAGCTTGAGGGTCTTGCCGATCTTGTACTCGGCGATCTTGTACGGGCCCGTGGCGACCGGTGCCTTGTCGTACTTCTCCTTGGTGTCGCCCTTGGCCGGCACGATGGAGTAGCCCGGCATGGCCAGCGTCTGCGGCAGGTCGGGGCGGGCCGTGTCGAAGTGGAAGACGACGGTCTTGGCGTCCGGCGTCTCCAGCACGCTGTCGGGCAGGTGCTTGGAGCCGTAGCCGCCGTCCGGCAGGGAGTCCCGGTACTTCGGGCCGCTCAGCCAGGTCTGCAGGTAGGTCGGGCCGTCGAAGATGAACTTCGCGTAGGTGCGCTCGACGCTGTGGCGGACGTCGGCGGACGTGATGGCGTTGCCGTTCGCGTCCTTGACACCGTCCTTCAGCGTGAAGGTCCAGGTCTTGCCGCCCTCGGAGGACTTGCCGGAGTCGGTGGCGAGGTCACCGACGACCGACATGTTGCCCTTGCTGTCCTCGGAGAAGTTGGTGAGACCTCTGAAGAGCAGGTTGGCGGCCTGGCCGGCGTCGGAGACGTAGATCTGGCCCGGGTCCAGGTGGGTCAGGCCCGACTCCTGGTACACGGTGATGGTGCCGCCGCTCTTCGCACCGGCCACCTCCTTGGCGGGACCGGTGGAGGCCGCCGCGTCGGCGTAGGCGACCGCCTTCGACTGGACCGACGCCTCCTCCTGGTCCTTCTTGGAGTCGGTGCCGGAGGTGTTCCCCTTGTTCTCCGAGCATCCGGTGAGCACCAGGGCTCCGGCCGCCACGGCGACCAGTCCGGCGCGCACGGGGCGTGATCGATACGAATTCATAGTGGTGAATGCACCTGCCTGTCGGTTTGTTATCCACTGAGCACTGCTGTCAACTGCCTGGCTCGGCCGCAGGCCGACGCAAGGGGCGGCAGTCCCCCCACCCACCCAGGGACGTTGTTACCGCCCGGACTTGGGGTCTAGGGCGTCCCGTACGGAGTCTCCGAGGAGGTTGAAGCACAGGACGAAGATCACCAGCGCGGTGCCGGGGAAGAACATGAACGCCGGGTCCTGCTCGGCGACGTCCGCGCCGGTGGCGAACATGCGGCCCCAGTCGGGGGTCGGCTCGACGAAGCCGACGCCGACGAAGGAGAGGAACGCGATGGTGAGGATGGTGCTGGGCAGCTGGTACGTGAACTGGATCAGGATCGGTGAGACCACGTTCGGCAGGATCTCCTTGCGGACGATCCGCCAGGGCGAGGCGCCGGCCACCTTGGCCGCCTCCACGAACTCCCGCTCGCGCAGCGACAGCACGGTCGAGCGGACCAGCCGGGCCATGCCCATCCAGCCCAGCAGCCAGAGCACGATCAGGATGGCCAGCGCCCGGAAGTAGGTGGGCGTCTCCTCCCGCGGGTCCACGAAGAACGCGGTCACCACGGGCATGAAGGCGATGAAGAACAGCTGCTGCGGGAAGGACAGGAAGAAGTCGGTGACCCGGCCCAGCCAGTAGTCGGTACGACCGCCGAAATAGCCGCCGATCAGGCCGATCAGGATGCCCGTCACCATCAGCAGCGTGGTCACGCCCAGCGCCATGAACAGCGAGGTGCGCATGCCGTACAGCAGCATGGTGAAGACGTCCCGGCCGAACTGCGGTTCCACGCCGAACCAGTGGGAGCCCGAGACACCGCCGAAGTAGCCGAGCGGGAGCCCGAACTCGTCGAGGACCGGGTGCGCGTCCGCGTACTCGGGGTCCTGGCCGTAGAGCGTGTACGGGTTCTTCCCGTACAGACTGGCGATGACCGGGGCCAGGAGGGCGATCGTGAAGTAGAGGATCACCACGCAGGCGCAGAAGACCCCGACGCGGTCGCGCTTGAAGCGGAGCCACGTCAGCTGGCCGGGAGAGCGGCCTTCGAGGCTCTTGGCCTCCTCGGCCCTGGTCTGCGGCTCCTGTTCGCCGTCGACCTGGACCGATGTCCCGCCGCCCTCGATACCGATAGGACTTGTCACAGTTTGCCCATTTCACAGGTGTGGGTGTGCCGACTCCGCGACCGGCGCGGGTGCGCGTGGCCAAGGACCGGATCATGAAGAAGCGTCAAGGGACCCGTCGGGGCGGGAAACCCGCAGCCGGACGCGCGTAGCCGAAAGGCCGCGTCAGACCGCCGACCAGGTCCTCGGAGTCAGTCTCCGCGCGCGGTCGGACAGCGGTCAGCCAGTGACACTGCGACCCACCTGGTGCTTGTGACACCACGCATGGGGCTCCTCCTCATGACTCCACGTGTTCACCAACAGGAGGGGGCACATGCCTTTCCTTCGACACCCCTGACGAAGGATCAGACGCCCCCTGGTGCTCGTGAGTCGGCGCCGTCCCCACGGCGCGAGACCCATTGACCCGAGCGTTACGCGGCTAACTATCTGCCATGAGCCAAGTGCCGACCACCGTCTTTAAATCTCAATTCAGTCACAGCTGCCGTATAGATCTTCCAAAATCTGGACAAACTGTCATGCGCGAGAAGGCCACGAAACGGACGTGTTACATGGCTATCGGGCGCGGGAATCCGCATTTCGGACGTCCCGGGCGCGGGTTCGACTGAAAATGGGTTGCAAAAAGCCCGGGCGCCCCCACGATGGGAGCGCCCGGGCCGGGCTGTGCGGTTACTGTGCGTCAGCCGTGCTTGGCGCGGCTCGCGGCGCGCGCCCGCTCACGGGCGTCCAGGTTCACCTTGCGGATGCGAACGGCCTCCGGGGTGACCTCCACGCACTCGTCGTCGCGGCAGAACTCCAGGGACTGCTCCAGGGAGAGCTTGCGCGGCGGGACGATCGCCTCGAACGAGTCGGCCGACGACGACCGCATGTTCGTGAGCTTCTTCTCCTTGGTGATGTTGACGTCCATGTCGTCGGAGCGGGAGTTCTCGCCGACGATCATGCCCTCGTACACCTCGGTGCCCGGCTCCGTGAACAGCACCCCGCGCTCCTGGAGGTTCGTCATCGCGAACGCGGTGACGGCGCCGGAGCGGTCGGCGACCAGCGAGCCGTTGTTACGGGTCTGCAGGGTGCCGAACCAGGGCTCGAAGCCCTCGTGGATGGAGTGCCCGATTCCGGTGCCGCGGGTCTGGGTCAGGAACTCCGTCCGGAATCCGATCAGACCGCGCGAGGGGACCACGAACTCCATGCGGACCCAGCCGGAGCCGTGGTTCGACATGTTGTCCATACGGCCCTTGCGGACGCCCATGAGCTGCGTGACGGCGCCCATGTGCTCCTCGGGGACGTCGATCGTCATGCGCTCGACGGGCTCGTAGACCTTGCCGTCGACGTCCTTGGTGACGACCTGCGGCTTGCCGATGGTCAGCTCGAAGCCCTCGCGGCGCATCTGCTCGACCAGGATGGCGAGCGCCAGCTCACCACGGCCCTGGACCTCCCAGGCGTCGGGACGCTCGGTGTCGATGACGCGCAGCGAGACGTTGCCGACCAGCTCGCGGTCGAGGCGGTCCTTGACCTGGCGGGCGGTGACCTTGCGGTCCTTGACGGCCGCCTTGTTGTCGGCGCCCTTGCCGGTGCCGCCCCGGCCGACCAGCGGCGAGGTGTTGGTGCCGATGGTCATGGAGATCGCCGGCTCGTCGACCGTGATCAGCGGGAGCGGGATCGGGTTCTCGGGGTCGGCGAGGGTCTCGCCGATCATGATGTCCGCGATACCGGCGACGGCGCAGATGTCACCGGGACCCGCGACCTCGGCGGGCTTGCGGGTGAGCGCCTCGGTCATCATCAGCTCGGTGATCCGCACGTTGGTCATGCTGCCGTCGCGCTTGATCCACGTGACGGTCTGGCCCTTGCGCAGCTCGCCCTGCTCGACGCGGAGCAGCGCGATACGGCCGAGGAAGTTGTCGGCGTCCAGGTTGGTGACGTGCGCCTGGAGCGGGGCCTCCTCGTCGTACGTGGGGGCCGGGATGTGCTGGAGGATCGTGGAGAAGAACGGCTCCAGGCTGTTGGAGTCCGCGGGGACCGTGCCGTTCTCCGGCTTGGTCAGCGAGGCGATGCCGTCCCGGCCGCAGGCGTAGACGATCGGGAACTCGATCTGCTCCTCGTCCGCGTCCAGGTCGAGGAAGAGGTCGTAGGTCTCGTTGACGACCTCGTCGATCCGGGAGTCGGGCCGGTCCGTCTTGTTGATGCACAGGATGACGGGCAGCCGCTGCTGGAGCGCCTTGCGCAGCACGAAGCGGGTCTGCGGGAGCGGGCCCTCGGAGGCGTCGACGAGGAGGACGACACCGTCCACCATCGACAGACCGCGCTCGACCTCGCCGCCGAAGTCGGCGTGGCCGGGGGTGTCGATGATGTTGATGGTGATGACGTCCCCCCCGTCCTTGGGGTGGTACTTCACCGCCGTGTTCTTGGCGAGGATCGTGATGCCCTTCTCACGCTCCAGGTCGTTCGAGTCCATCATGCGGTCGTCGACGCCTTCGAGCTGGTGAGCGGCGAAGGCACCGGCCTGCTTCAGCATTCCGTCGACGATGGTCGTCTTGCCGTGGTCGACGTGGGCGACGATGGCGACATTGCGGATGTCGTGGCGCGTGGCCATGAAGGCGTACTCCTGGAGTGTGAGGAAGGCCGACGCGTACGTCTGTGTTACGCGGACCCTGCCGGGCTCAACATGCCACGGCCTCACCCCATCGTACGGTGCCTCGCCGGCCGGGGCTCGCCGGGCCTCAGTCTCCGGTCGGGGAGGCCGAGACCTCGGCGCCCTTCTTCAGGAAGCCCATGTCCTCGTAGACGGGGGTCTGGAACCCGAAGGCACCGGCGTTGACCACGTTCTTCTTCGCCGCCGTCAGCTGCGGGCGCTGGTAGAGGGGGATGGAGCCGGCGGCCGCCCAGATCCGGGAGTCGGCCTTGCGGATCAGCCCCCGGCTCTCGCTCTCGTCCAGCGTCGACGCCGCCTGGTCGAACAGCTGGTCGACCTGGTCGGTGCCGACCCGGGTGTAGTTCTGCTCGACGTTCAGCGAACCGTCGGCCGCGGGGACCGGCTTCGCGAAGATCGGGCGCCCGTCGGTGGCGGGGAACGCGGACGCGGGCCACGAGTACAGGGCGAGGTCGTACTGCCCGGAGGCGATGTGGTCCTTGAAGTAGCTCGCGTCGGACACCTTGGTGATCCGGGTGCGGATGCCGACCTTCGCCAGCATCCCGGAGATCCGGTCGGCCACCTTGCCCAGCGACTCGGCGCCGGGGCCCGAGGGCAGCACGAAGCGGAGGGTGAGCGCCTTGCCGTCCTTGGCGAGCGGTCCGGCCGCGGCGGCGCCGGGCGCGGGGGTGCCCTTGGGGGCGTAGGCGCCGGCGGGCGCGCCGCCCTGGTTCAGCTTGTTCGCGTACTGCTTGCCGTCCTGCGCGAGGTGGTGGGAGCCGCCGTCGTCCTTGGGCTCCTTCTCGTCACCGCTCTTCTCGTCCGCGCTCTTCTCGTCCGCGCTCTTGTCGTCCGCGCTCTTGTCGTCCTCGCCGACGATGTACGTGCCGTCCTCGTCGCTGTCGTCGGCCGCCTTCTTCCCCTTGGCGCCCGCCGCCTTCTCCCCCTTCTTCTTCTCCTTGTCGACCGGCCCGCCGGGCACCCACCCGGCGTCCGCCAGCAGCGCCGCCGCCTCCTTGGCGTCCTGGCCGCCGAGCGCACCGCTGTTGTCGGCGTACGCGGGCTGGCCGGAGAGCGCGAGGTGGCTCCCGACCGGCTCCGCGGGCAGACCGAGCGGGGTGAGGACGACCTGCGCGAGCGCCTTGCGGTCGAGGGCGCGGGCCACGGCCCGGCGGACCCGCTCGTCGGCGAGCGGCCCCTCGGCGCCGTTGAGGGCGAGCTGGGTGTAGGCGGGCTCCAGCGACTTGCGGACCTCGAAGCCCTGGAGCGCCTTCTGCTGAAGCTCGTACACGGCTACGGCCTTGCGCTCCTTCTTGCGGGCGCTGATCTCCTCGTCCGCGGCCTCCTCGCCCTCGCCGTGGACGACGGCCCAGGAGCGCAGCGCGTCGGCGGCGCGCAGGTTGCCGGCGGGGCCGTGGGCGGGAAGGCCGACCGGGCCCTGGAGCGGGGTGCTCGTCCCCTTGCCCTTCGCGCGGGTCGCGAGGCCGATGCGGCCGACGGTCTCGGTGTCGATCTCGGCCAGGTCGAGTTCGCCGTCGGCCAGCGCGGCGGCACGCTCGTCGCGCGGTACGGCGCGCAGCACGATCTCGCTCAGCTTGGCGGGCCGGCCCCACCAGCGCGGGTTGCGGGTGAGGGTGACCTCGTCGTCCTTGTGGTCGACCTTCTGCAGCCGGAAGGGACCGGCGGTGACCTTGAGCTTCTTGCGGGCGCCGTCGTTGAAGGAGTCCGGGGTGCCCATGACGTCCTTCGGGTACAGCGGCGAGAACAGCGACTGCCAGTCGGCGTACGGCCGCGCGAAGGTGACCCTGACCTCCAGGTCGTCGGCGCCGCGCTCGATCTTCTCGATCCGCTCGTAGCCGGCGTTGCGGGCGGTCCAGTACGCGGAGTCCTTGCCGGACAGGGCGCGCCACTGGGCGGCGAAGTCGGCGGCGCCGATCTCCCGGCCGTCGCTCCACACGGCCTGCTGGTTCAGCTTGTACACCACGACCTGCTTCGGCTCGGTCTCGACGACCTTCGCGGACTCCAGGTAGTCGGCGTTGCGCTGCGGCCGCCCGGTCGCGTCGAGCCGGTACATGGAGGGCAGTACCGCCTGGGCGACGGTGGTGGTGGCCGCGTCCGCGTCCGACTGGAAGGTGTTCAGCGTCTCCGGTACGGCGTCCACGGCCCAGTGCAGGGTGCCGCCGTCGGCGACCAGGTTCCGCGGCGCGGGGGCGATGTCCTGCCCGGCGAGCGGCTTGCCCGCGGGGTCCTCGGAACCGCAGCCGGTGAGCGCGGGCACCGCGAGGGCGCCGGCGGTGAGGAAGGCGACCGAGCGCATGACCGCGCGCAGGCCGATGCCGTCGTGGGACATGCCGTCTACCTCCAGGAGTGGCCCGCCGTTTTGATCACGTTTGGCGGAGTATGGAGCTGATCAGATGTATGCGGCTCACTGAAGAGGAAAGGGTTCGGCAGCGGGGGGCGACACGGCGTGGGGCGGGACGAAGGCCACCCGTGCGGCGCAATGGCGGGCGTGCGGCGGCGCGATACCGGGCGTGCGGGGGCGCGTACGGAGGCATGCGATCCGCCAATCCATGCACGTCCCTTCCCAGCGGCGGGTGTGACGCGCAACACTCGCAGGCGCATGACCGTTCCCGTCCAGGGCGATGGCGCCCGCGGAAGTGAGGTCACCGTCATGTCCGTGAACGACGAACTGGCATCGGCCCAGCGCGCGCTCGACGAAGTGCTCCGGTACGTCAAGCGACTGGAGCAGCAGTTGGGCAGCGGAGGCCTGGAGATGCGCCGCGTCCGCATGGACGCCGACCGGCTGCGCGAGAGCCTCGCGCTGCTGAAGGAGGGATCGAGCCCGGCGGCGCCCAAGAAACCGCAGCTCGTGACCATCCCCGACACCCCCTACGACAACAGCCTGTGGACGGACTCGGACGACGAGGGACTCGGCGCCCGCGACCGCAGGGCACCCTGAACCCGACCGGAGTCAAGAGTTGGCCACTGGTACGGAACCCCCGGACACCGAATCCCATCCCGTGCGCGGCGGCGTACACACCGGTACGCGCGCCGCGATCGCCGCCCCGCACCTGCGCACCGACCGCTGGTGGCTCGCGCCCGCCGGCACCGCGGCCGGGCTGTTCGCCTTCATCGTGTACTCGACGTGGCGGGCCTTCGCCGACACGGACTACTACGCGGCCCCCTACGTCTCGCCGTTCTACTCCCCCTGCCTCGCCGAGCGCTGCGCGCCCATGCGGCACGGCCCCAACTGGGAGCTGTTCGGCGGCTGGTGGGGCATCTCCCCCGCGATCATCATCCTGATCTTCCCGCTCGGCTTCCGCCTGACCTGCTACTACTACCGCAAGGCCTACTACCGGGGCTTCTGGGCGTCCCCGCCGGCCTGCGCGGTGGCCGAGCCGCACAAGAAGTACACCGGTGAGACCCGCTTCCCGCTGATCCTGCAGAACATCCACCGGTACTTCTTCTACGCCGCGATCGTGGTCGCCGGGATCCTGACCTACGACACCGTCCTCTCGTTCCGCAACGAGCACTACGAGTGGGGCCACATGGGCCTCGGCTCCCTGGTGTTCCTGGTCAACATCGTGCTGATCTGGGCGTACACCCTCTCCTGCCACTCCTGCCGGCACATCGTGGGCGGCAAGCTGCGGCACTTCTCGAAACACCCCGTGCGGTACAAGGCCTGGCAGTTCGTGGGCAAGCTGAACGCCCGTCATATGCAGCTCGCCTGGGCCTCGTTGGTGAGCGTGGCGCTCGCCGACTTCTACGTCTTCCTGGTCGCCTCCGGCGCTTTCAATGATCCGAGGTTCTTCTGATGTCCGTGGTCGACCGTCAGGAGTGGGACGTCGTCGTGGTCGGCGCGGGCGGTGCCGGTCTCCGGGCCGCCATCGACGCCCGCGAACGCGGCGCCCGCACCGCCGTGATCTGCAAGTCGCTGTTCGGCAAGGCGCACACGGTGATGGCCGAGGGCGGCATCGCGGCCAGCATGGGCAACGCCAACTCGAACGACAACTGGCAGGTCCACTTCCGCGACACCATGCGCGGCGGCAAGTTCCTCAACCAGTGGCGGATGGCCGAACTGCACGCCCAGGAGGCCCCGGACCGGGTCTGGGAACTGGAGACCTGGGGCGCCCTCTTCGACCGTACGAAGGACGGCCGGATCTCCCAGCGCAACTTCGGCGGCCACGAGTACCCGCGCCTCGCCCACGTCGGCGACCGCACCGGCCTCGAACTGATCCGCACGCTCCAGCAGAAGATCGTGTCGCTCCAGCAGGAGGACAAGAAGGAGACCGGGGACTACGAGTCGCGCCTGAAGGTCTATCAGGAGTGCACGGTCACACGGGTGTTGAAGGACGGTTCGCGGGTCTCCGGTGTCTTCGCCTACGACCGGGAGACGGGCCGTTTCTTCGTCCTGGAAGCCCCGTCCGTCGTGATCGCCACCGGTGGCATCGGCAAGTCCTTCAAGGTGACGTCGAACTCGTGGGAGTACACGGGAGACGGCCACGCGCTGGCGCTGCTGGCCGGAGCGCCCCTGCTAAACATGGAGTTCGTGCAGTTCCACCCGACCGGCATGGTCTGGCCGCCCTCGGTGAAGGGCATCCTCGTCACGGAGTCGGTGCGCGGCGACGGCGGGGTGCTCAGGAACTCCGACGGCAAGCGGTTCATGTTCGACTACGTCCCCGACGTCTTCAAGGAGAAGTACGCGGAGTCGGAGGAGGAGGGCGACCGCTGGTACGAGGACCCGGACAACAACCGCCGTCCGCCCGAGCTGTTGCCCCGCGACGAGGTGGCGCGGGCCATCAACTCCGAGGTGAAGGCGGGCCGCGGCTCCCCGCACGGCGGTGTCTTCCTGGACGTGTCGACGCGCATGCCCGCAGAGGTCATCCGGCGCCGACTCCCGTCCATGTACCACCAGTTCAAGGAGCTGGCGGACGTCGACATCACGGCCGAGCCGATGGAGGTCGGGCCGACCTGTCACTACGTGATGGGCGGGATCGCGGTCGACTCCGACACGGCGGCGGCGCGCGGGGTGCCGGGGCTGTTCGCGGCCGGTGAGGTCGCGGGCGGGATGCACGGCTCGAACCGGCTCGGCGGCAACTCCCTCTCCGACCTGCTGGTGTTCGGGCGCCGGGCGGGCTGGCACGCGGCGGAGTACGCGACCGGCCTCGCGGCGGACCGGCCGCCGGTGGACGAGGTCCAGGTCGACGCGGCGGCCGCCGAGGCGCTGCGGCCCTTCTCGGCCGAGGGGGTGGAGCCCGACGTAGGTCCTCCGGAGAACCCCTACACCCTGCACCAGGAGCTCCAGCAGGCCATGAACGACCTCGTCGGGATCATCCGGCGCGAGGGCGAGATGGAGCAGGCGCTGGAGAAGCTCGCGGATCTTCGGGTACGGGCCCGGCGGGCCGGGGTCGAGGGGCACCGGCAGTTCAACCCGGGCTGGCACCTCGCCCTCGACCTGCGCAACATGCTGCTGGTCAGCGAGTGCGTGGCGCGGGCCGCGCTGGAGCGGACCGAGTCGCGGGGCGGGCACACCCGCGAGGACCATCCGGGGATGGACCGCAAATGGCGCCGGGTGAACCTGCTCTGCCAACTGGCCGACCCGACGGGCGGGTTGGCGGCCACGGATCCGGTCCGGGGCCAGATCGACCTCACCCGTGAGACCACCGACCCCATCCGCGCCGACCTGCTCGCCCTCTTCGACAAGGAGGAGCTGGTCAAGTACCTCGCCGAAGAGGAGCTGTACGAATGAGCGGCTACACGGCCCACTTCAAGGTGTGGCGGGGTGACGTCAAGGGCGGTGACCTGGAGGACTTCAAGGTCGAGGTCAACGACGGCGAGGTGGTCCTTGACATCATCCACCGCCTCCAGGCCACCCAGGCGCCGGATCTCGCGGTCCGCTGGAACTGCAAGGCGGGCAAGTGCGGTTCGTGCTCGGCGGAGATCAACGGGCGGCCTCGGCTGATGTGCATGACGCGCATGTCCGTCTTCACCCAGGAAGAGACGATCACCGTCACTCCTCTTCGCGCCTTCCCGGTCGTCCGCGACCTGGTCACGAACGTCGGCTTCAACTACCAGAAGGCGCGCGAGGTGCCAGCGTTCGTACCACCCGCGGACCTCGGCCCCGGCGAGTACCGGATGATGCAGGAGGACGTGGACCGCTCGCAGGAGTTCCGCAAGTGCATCGAGTGCTTCCTGTGCCAGGACACCTGCCATGTCGTGCGCGACCACGAGGAGAACAAGACGGCGTTCGCGGGGCCCCGGTTCCTCATGCGGGTCGCGGAGTTGGACATGCACCCGCTGGACGCGGCCGAGGCGGAGGGCCTGGACCGCAAGAAGACCGCCCAGGACGAACACGGGCTCGGCTACTGCAACATCACCAAGTGCTGCACGGAGGTCTGCCCCGAGGGCATCAAGATCACGGACAACGCGCTGATCCCCCTGAAGGAACGCGCGGTCGACCGCAAGTACGACCCGCTGGTGTGGCTGGGCTCGATGATCAGGAGGAGGCCTTCGTAACGGCTGTCCGACGCGCGCGACCGGGGCGCCGGGCGAGCCTCTGCAACCCGGCGCCCACGATGTTTCCCGCCGCCAGGCCGAGGAGCGGGAGCGCGGTGTGCCGCGGGAGCGGGCTGCCCAGCGGGCCGAGGAAGAGGAACACCGCAAGGCCGACGCCGTGCGCCACGGTGGCGGCCCCTGACAGACGCGGCCTCAGCACCTCGTCCCGGACCCACCGCGGCGCCCAGCCGGTCGCGGCCTGAAAGGCGCCCAGCACCAGGAGTGCCCCCACCACCACGGCCCCGAGGACCGTCAACACCGAGATCACGCGCTCACTGTCCCACGAGCTCCAGCACCCTGCCCAGGTTGTACTCCGCGATCTCCCGCATCCCCTCCGGGTGCGGGAAGTCGCCCTCGATGAGGCGCAACGGGCCGGCGACGAGGGAGAGATGCATGGCGAGGCGGTAGAGACGCAGCCGGGCCTCGTCCAGGTCGGGGACGCGGAGGGCCTCGTAGTGGCGCCCGAAGCGGAGCCGGAGGAAGACGTGCTCGTGCTCCAGGTCGCCGTAGAGCAGCCCCTCGATGTCGATCAGCGCGGGGCAGCCGTCGCCCGTCAACAGGACGTGGTCCGGGCCGAGTTCGCCGTGGAGGAGGGTGTGGCGGAAAAGGGGGCGGACGGTCCCGCGTCCCAGTAGCCCTCGGCCGCGGACCAGACGTAGGCGACGGCGTCGCACCGCCGTCGAGGGTGGGCCATGGCCGGGTCGCGGAGAAGCACTAGCGGTGGACCCAGTCCCTCTCGTACGCCGTCCAGTCCGCCTCCGTCGCCGCGAAGTCCACGTACAGCGCCACCCCGAAGTTCGTCCGGTCCGCGTCCGTGCGGGAGAGGCCGAGGCGGACTCCTCGGACCGCGGCGGGGACCGTTTCCGCGGCCGCGTGGTGGCCCGCGTCGTTCGTGTGGAAGAAGGGCAGGCCCATCAGGAGGTCGGTGGACGGCGGGGTCACCTCCAGGGCCAGGGACGTCTGCTGGGCCACGTAGCCGCCGTAGAGGCTCTGCAGCGGGGTCGCCGTGTCGTACGACATCACCGCGATCTGGTCGACCCTCCGCGCGACCTGCCCGAAGTACGCCTGCGACCACCACTTGGGGTGCCCGGTGATCGTGCCCGCGACGGAGTGCAGTGCGGGCAGCGGATCGATCTGGTGGGCGGCGACGGAGAGCGGGGCGCCCTGTGCGCGGGTGACCTCGTGGAGGGCGTCGAGGAGGTGGAGGTAATCCGCGTCGCCGGAGTGCAGGGGCTCCAGGTCGAAGTGGGCGCCGTCGAAGCCGGTGGCGAGGATCTGCCGGGTGGAGCGGACGACGGCGGCCCGGGTGTCCCGGTCGGAGAGGCGCAGGCCGTCGGGGCTCTCGGTGGCGAGCTTGTCGCCCAGCCAGGCCTGGACACGGACACCGGGCGCCGCCTTGCGCACGGCACCGATCAGCCAACCCGCCTTCGGGTACGCCGACCCGGGCAGCGTCCCGTCGTGTTCCAGGGGGCCCGCGTGGACGTACAGATCCCGGATCCCGGTGTCCCGGAGGCGCCGCGTGAGAGCGTCGACGTTCGCGTCGGTCTTGCGCCCGTCCACCCAGGCGTGACCGAGCCAGATCGCGTCCTTGCCGCGGCTGCGGGTGCCGTCGGCGGGGTCGCCGGTGTAGTTGAGACGCAGGGCGACGGCGGCGGCGAGGACGGGCAGGAGGAGCACGAGCACGCACCCGACCACACCCCGGCGAACCCAACGCCACCGCCGCGACCCGACCGCGGACACCCCCTGCGCACCGTCACCACCCGGCACGCCCCGCACCTCCACACCTTCACCACCCGGCTCGACCCGCCCCTCCGCACCCTCACCACCCAGCTCGCCCCGCCCCTCCGAAGCCCGCTCCCCCGGCGCACCCCCATCCGCCGACACCCCCCGCGCCTCCGACACCCGGTCCCCCTCCCCCTCACCCCGCACATCCCGCCCGTCCCGCATCCGCTCCCCGTCCCCTCGCCGTACCCCCGCCCACCCCACCCCGCTCGCGCCCCCGCATTCCGCCCCATACGCTCCGAAATGTGACGTCATCCCTGATACGAGACCGGCCGCGGCGGGGCCGCTCGCACATATCCGTGCGGGTGGCCCATGCCCTGCTGGGTGTGGTGGTCGGGGCCCTGTGGCTGGTGTTGCCGTGGATGACGGCCGAGGACGACGCCCCGGTTGCAGACGCGCGCGTGAGTGCCGCGGCGGCCGAGGAGGAGTCCTCCGCCACCGACCTGGTCCTGCCGGTCGCCGCGCTCGCCGTCGTGGTCGCCCTCGCCGCGTACGGCTCCCTGCGCCGGATACGCCGCACCCGCGGCCGTACGACCCCTGCCGCCCCCGGCACGACCCACGTCGGCGCGTACGCCTCCCCTGCGGTCCCTCCCCCACTCGCCGGCCTCGACGACCGCTCCCGCTCCGCACTCGTCGACGCCGACAACCACCTGCGTACCTTCCGCGAGGAACTCCCTTTCGCCGAAGTCGAGTTCGGGGCCGACGCGATGGCGCCCTTCGAGCAGGCGGCCCGAGAAGCCGAGGCCGAGTTGTCCGCCGCGTGCGCGATCCGGCGGCGGTACGAGGAGGGCGTACCGGAGGAGGCGGCGGCACTCGCGGGTGTCGTGGGCCGCTGCGAGGAGGCCGCGCGGCGACTGACCGAGGAGGCCGAACGCCTCGGTGAACTGCGGGCGTTGGAGCGGAACCCCGGTCCGGCCCTGGCGGCCGCGGAGTCCCGTTTCCGTGAACTGACCGCTCGTACGGCCGAGATGGACCCGGCGCCCCCGGGCGACTCCGTCACCGGTTACCTCGAACTGGCCAAGGACGGCCTGGTCACCGCCACCGTCCATCTGAACCAGACCCATCAGGCGACGGCCGCCGGACGGACGGACGAGGCGGCGCAGGAACTCCGCGCCGCCGAGACCGCGATCGCGCGGGCGGACGTGCTGGTGAGCGCGGTGTCACGGCTGCGCGCCGCGCGCACCGAAGCCGCCCGGCTGATCCCGTCCGCCCTCACCGGCGCCGAGGCGGAACTGGCGCCCTTCCGGGGCGGCGTCGAGCGGGAGACGCACGCCCCGCTCCTGCACGCCGACGCGGTCCTGGCCGCCGTACGGCAGGAGGTGACGTCCGGGCAGCCGTACGACCCGATCGGTGTGCTGCGCCGGATCGTCGCCGCGACCGCGTCCCTCGGGGGCGAGGAGCCGCCCGGGGTGCTCACGGCGGCCGCCTGGCTCGTCGCCCGGGAGGCCGTGGCCGCGGCGGAGGACTACGTCGACGTCCACCGGGAGGCGGTCGGTGCCGCGCCCCGCGTGCTGCTGGCCGAGGCCCGGCTGACCGGCGACCTCCCGCGCGCCGACGCCCTGGCCCGCGAGGCGCGCGACCTCGCGGAACGGGACGTACGGCTGCGCGGGCACCCCGACCAGAAGCACTAGAAGAGGCTGAGCAGCGCCTCCGCCGGGTCCACCATGCCGTTCTCCCCGTCGGGCAGCGGGAGTTCGAACCACACCGTCTTGCCCCGGGGCGTGCGCCGTGAGCCCCAGGCCGCGCTGAGCAGGCCGACGAGCTGGAGGCCGCGGCCGCCCTCGTCGGTGTCGCGGGCGCGTCGGCGGCGGGGCTGGACGAGGCCGGAGTCCCAGACCTCGCAGACCAGGGTGCGGTCGAGGAGGAGGCGCAGCCGGATCTCGCCCTCGCCGTACCTGAGGGCGTTGGTGACGAGTTCGCTGACCAGCAACTCCGTGGTGTCGACCAGGGGTTCCAGGTCCCAGCTGAGCAGCTGGCCGCGGGCGTACTCGCGGGCCCGGCCCACGCTGCGCGGCTCGCGCGGCAGCGTCCAGTCGCCGACCGAGTCGGCCGGCAGGCCCTGTACACGTGCCATCAAGAGCGCGATGTCGTCCTCGCCGTGATGGGTGTCGAGGGTGTTGAGGACGTGGTCGCAGACATCCTCCAGGGGCGCGGAGGGGTCGGTGAGCGCGCCCACGAACGCCTGGAGGCCCTCGTCGAGGGGGTGATCGCGGCTTTCGACCAGTCCATCCGTGTAGAGCGCGAGCAGGGCGCCTTCGGGTAGTTCGACCTCCACCTCCTCGAAGGGCTCGCCGCCGACGCCGAGCGGCATGCCGGGCGGCACGTCGAGCATCAGCGCGTCCTCGCCGGGCTCGACCAGGACGGGCGGCAGATGGCCGGCGTTGGCGAAGGTGCAGCGCCTGGTCACCGAGTCGTAGACGGCGTAGACGCAGGTCGCGAGGTACACCTCGGAGAGGTCCGCCTCGCGGGGGCGGCGGGCGGCGCGGGTCGCCTGCTGGACGCCGCCGGGGGCGCCGAGCCCGCGGGCGATCTCGTCCAACGCGGAGAGCACTTCGGCCGGTTCGAGGTCCAGCAGGGCCAGCGTCCGTACGGCGGACCGCAGTTCGCCCATCGCCACCGCCGCGCGCAGACCGCGGCCCATGACGTCGCCGACCACCAACGCCGTACGGTGTCCCGGCAGTTCGATGACGTCGAACCAGTCGCCGCCGACCTCGCTGGGCCGGTCCGCGGAGGAGTTGCCGGGCAGGTAGCGGCAGGCGATGTCCAGGCCGGAGGCGACCGGGTCGCCGGGCGGCAGCAGGGACCGCTGCAGTATCAACGCCCGTTCGTGCTCCCGCCGGTACAGGCGGGCGTTGTCGATACAGACCGCGGCCCGCGCCGCCAGCTCCACCGCAAGGTCCCGGTCCCGGTCCCCGAACGGCTCGCTGCCCTTGGTCCGCGCGAACTGCGCGAGTCCTACGACGGTGTCGTGGGCGACCATCGGCACGGCGAGCGTGGACTGCACCAGGCCGCCCTCCTCGGCCGGGATGTACTGCGGGCGTGCGGTGCGCAGGGCGTCCGCGCACAGGGAGTTGAAGGGGTAGTGGTGGACCGCGCCGACCGCGACGGGGGCGCCGGAGCCGATGAAGGGGGCGTCGGAGACCGCGCTGGCGAAGGCGACCCGGCGCAGTTCCGCGCTGCCGTCGGCGAGCCCGGGCGGGGTCTCGTCACCGGCCAGCAGACCCTGGTAGAGGTCGACGGTGGCCAGGTCGCAGAAGCCGGGGACGACCACGTCGAGGAGTTCGCGGGCCGTGGTCTCCAGGTCGAGGGAGTTCCCTATGCGGGCGCCCGCCTCGTTCAGAAGGGCGAGATTGCGCCGGGCGGCGGCGGCCTCGCGGGCGGCGGCGCGGCGGGCGGTGATGTCGGTGGCGAGCCAGGCGATCCCGATGGGGCGGCCGGAGCCGCTGTGCACGCGGTAGAGGTTGACGGACCAGTGCCGCCGCTCGTCGGAGCCCGGCAGAAAGCCGGTGACGTGCATGTCCGTTATCGAGTCGCCGGTCTCCAGGACCCGGCGCAGGGTCGCGGTGACCCGGTCCGCCTCGGGGCGCGGCAGGTAGTCGGGGACGCCCCGGCCCCGGTGGTCCTCGGGGGTGCCGCCGAACAGGGAGGCGAACCGGTGGTTGGCGCGGCGAATCCGCAGGTCGGGGTCTATGAGCAGAAAGCCGAAGGGAGATTGACCGAAAATCGACTGCGAGGCGGCGAGGTCGGTCTCGATGCTCCGCAGGGTGCGGACGTCCACGACGATGCAGACGGCGGCCCGCTCACCCTCCTCGGTCTGCGTCGGCATGACGTAGACCTCGGCGAGACCCTCCTGCCCGCGCTCCTCCCCCGCCGACTCCGGCAGCCGGAAGGGGACCACGCCGGTCCACTCGCGGCCGTCGAGAATCTCGGCCATCTTCCGCTGGCCCTGCTCGCGCAGATCCGGGTCGATGAACGCCTCGATGGGGTCCATGCCGACCGCGCGCCCGGCCGCGATGCCGAAGAGCTGCTCGGCGCGCAGGCTCCACTGGTCGACGAGGCCGTCTGGGCCTATGGAGAAGGACGCGACCTTGATGTAGTCGTAGATCGAGCCGGGCGGGCTGCTCTGCCACATGGCGTCAGCGGGCGGCACGTCACCGGAGCCCGCGGCACCGGACGACGCGTCGCCGGGCCGGACATGCGCCGCGGCACACTCCGCGGCCTCCGCCCTCGCGCCGTCCGACGGGTCCTTCGACTCCGTGGCCTTCGCTGGTATCTCGCTCACGCGAACCGTCCCCTCCAGCTCACCGCGTCCGGCACCGGTCACCGGGGGCGGCTGCCCGCAGTATCCAGCACTACGGCGCCGCACAACACGGTGTTCACGATCACAGCACGATCCCGACGGTTTTCGGTCCGGGCTGCGACAACACCTACAGTCTTCTAACCAGCGGACACGCCATCGAATCACGGCCATCGACAACTGCCACTGGCCTGAACCAGGCGGTGGACATCGAGGGTGCCGCCGTACAGCGTCTGTTCATCCCGGGACCGCCAGTTCGAACCAGACCGTCTTGCCCGTCACCCCCGGCCGGGTGCCCCAGCGGCGGGCCGAGTGGGCGACCAGCTGGAGCCCGCGCCCGCTCTCGTCGTCCGGCCGGGCCTGGCGTTCCCGGGGCGGGTCGGGCAGCGGGTCGGAGACCTCCACCAGCAGGACGCCGGTGAGGACGAGACGGACGCCGATGGGTCCGGTCGCGTGCCGGAGGGCGTTGGTGACCAGTTCGCTGACCAGCAGGGCGGCGATGTCGGCGAGGCCGTCGAGGTTCCAGTCCCGCAGCCGGTCACGGACCGCCGTACGCGCGGCCCGTACGGCGCTGGGGTCCGCGGGGAACGTCCACTCGGCGCAGTCGCCTTCGGTGTCGATCACGCCGATCACATCCTGGGGCCCGGTGATACACCCGTGTCCACTTTCGTGGGGTTAATGGGCACATACCCGATATCAGGAGGGGAGTACCGCGCCGAACGGCTTAAGAGGGGCGCGAGGTGGCTTCCCGGACCGCGTCCACGTCCTGGTCCAGCCAGTCCACGTCCCAGATCTCATCCGGAGTCAGCCAGCGCAGCGCGTCGTGGTCCTGGAGGGGCTTCGGGGCGGGAGAGGTGGGGCGCAGCCGCGCCGTCCAGACCTGGAGGACGTACGGCGGCTTCAGGGGCCATTCGCCCGGCACGCGGTCCAGGATCTCCGCCTCGACGCCCAACTCCTCGCGGAGTTCACGCGTGAGCGCCTGCTCCGGGGGCTCGCCGGGCTCCACCTTGCCGCCCGGCAACTCCCAGCGGCCGGCCAGTGCCGGAGGCGCGCTGCGGCGGGCGGCCAGGAGGCGGGTGCCGTCGAAGAGGGCGGCTCCGACCACCACGATCCGTTCCGTCATGCGCCGGAGCCTACGGGAGGCCCGGTCAGTCCGCGGAGCTCGTGCCGTTCTGGCTGATCCGCTCGACCCAGTAGAGCTGTTTGTGACCGCGGGAGTCGAGGCTGTCGGCGATCTTCTGGGCCTCCGCCCGGGTCGCGTACCGGCCCACGCGGTAGCGGTTGCCGTTGTCGTCCTGCCGTATGACGAGCCAGGGGAGAGTGATCGTGCCGTCGTTCACAGCGCTCCACCGCCCTTTCCCGCCCCGGCCCGTAACGCGCGCCCCGTCCACGACCTGCGCCGAGCCCCACCCGTCGAGGAAACCGCAATCCGCATATGCCCGAGCCTACGCCCAACCTTTACGCAGCGAATACGAGTTTTCACAAAGAGGTACGCAACCAGCCAGGACGGACGTCCGCACCGGGGGGCGCGCAGGGATCTGCGCGCCCCCGCCGGGCAGGGACGTGTCCGGTCTGCGAGGTGTGGCGCAGGCCCGTGTCGACCTGCGAGAACGTCTGGAATCGAACGGCGTTCGTACCGGGGCGCGGCACCTGTTCGCCGGGGCAACCGCCCCGGGGCGTGCGCTACTTCACCACACGCGTGCGCTACTTCACCGGGAGGTGGTACGCGACCCGGTAGCGGTCGGCCGGGACGACGACGTCGGCCGTCTCCACCGGGCGGCCCGAGGCGTAGTAGGTGCGGTGGACCACCAGCACGACATGGCCGGGGACACCGCCCAGCGCGTGCAGCTCCTCGGCGAGGCCGGGGCGGGCGCCGACCTCCTCGGTGACGTTGTCCACGACGACGTCGATGGCCGCCATGCGCTCGACGACACCCATGCCGCCGAGGGGGCCCTCCTCGGGGAGCATCACGGGGGTGCGCCCGGTGACGGCGAGGGGCTCCCAGGAGGTGGAGAGCATGATCGGCTCGCCGGCGTCCCGGAAGACGTATCGGGTGCACATCACGCGGTCGCCCGGCCGGATGGCGAGCCGCTCGGCGATGGCGCCGCACGCCTCGACCTGGGCGCTGCTCGACTCCCAGGTGCCATGGGAGTCCGCCTCGGCCTGCTCCTGCCGGAAGGGGGTGGCGCCGCTCGCCGGGCGGTAGCCGGAGCGGGCGATCCGGCGGGGCACCGGGCGCTCGCGCACATAGGTCCCGGAGCCGGAGCGGCCCTCGACCAGCCCCTCGGCCATCAGCACCTTGCGCGCCTCCAGGGCGACGGTGTCCGAGACGCCGTACTCCTCGCGGATCCGCGCCTGGGACGGCAGGCGGGTGTGCGGTGGCAGCGAACCGTCGACGATCTTCTTGCGGAGATCCCCCGCGACCCGCAGATACGCCGGCTGCTCACCGAATGTCACTGGCCGCTCCCATCAGGTTGTACAGACAGCAACAGCCTGGCAACCGTGGGTTGGCCCATGCAAGCAAAGGCCAGAGAATCACTCGATGTGATGACATGTTCCGGGGGCGGGCTTTACGCAGGCACTTTCTCCCCGCTATGAGCCGGTTCACACATCGAGGTTGTCGCTCCCCGAGTCGTCGCCCGTGCTCCCGGAGTCCTCGTCGTACGACGGCGGGTCGTAGGCGAGCCCCAGAGCCTTGCGAGCGGTGACGGTCGTGGGGCCGTCGACGTACGCGTAGCCCGCGTCGTAGTGCGTGTAGAACGTGTCCACGTCGTCGGTGGCGGCGGCCTTCTCCCACTCGCCGCGGGACTTCTCCATGTCCTTGATCAGGGCGGCGACCGACTTCTCCGTGTCGTCCCGCCAGGAGTGCGCGCGCAGTTCCCCGATCTGCTCGCCGAGGCTGTCGTGGACCTCTCGCGCCCACTTCCGGTAGGCGGGCAGGTCGTCCTCCGGGTAGGCCTCCGGCTCCGTGTACAGCGTCTCGTCGACGGCATCGAGGGCCAGCAGGAAGGCGAGCTGGTCGTCGTCGAAGGCGTTCGTGCCGGCGAGCAGCGAGCCGGTCAGTGTGCCCGTCTCGTCCGTGTTGCCGAAGATGCAGCTCACTTTCCGGTCGCCCAGCAGCCAACTCTGCCTGGTAGGGCCGAAGTAGTACACGTCGACGTCGTCGGGCAGCGCCCAGCTGTCCATGGCGTAGGCGTTCTGGAGCGGGTAGCACTTCTCGTCCGCGGCGGCGGACACGGCGTCGTCGCCGGGGAAGGTGTCGCCGCTCATCGCGAACTCGCCGAAGACCTCGCCCTCGTGCTCACCCTCGCAGGGGACCTCGTCGACGTCGTAGGTGAGGCCCTCCAGCGACTTGCCCGGGGCGTTGAAGCACTGCCCTTCGGGCACGGAGAAGGTCGAACCCTCGACGTCGCTTTCCTGGAAGACCTCCGACATCCGGGAGAGGCTGCCGGTCGCCAGCAGGAGGATCCACAGGGCGAGGCCCAGGGACGACAGGATCGTCCCGGCGATCGCGAGGCCCTTGCCGGTCTGGCCCTTCTTCCTGATCTGCACCAGCGCGATCACGCCCAGCACCGCGCCCACGGCCGGGAAGCAGCACAGGACGCCGAGCACGAGGGAGGCGACGGCGAGCCCGTTGACGGAGGCGGGGCGGTTGTACGGGGTGTAGCCCTGCCCCCAGACCGGATACGGCTGCCCGTACGGCTGCGGCCCGTAGGGGTGCCCATACGGCTGCTGTCCCTGCGGCGGCGGACCGTAGGGGTCCGGGGCCGGGGACGGCCCCTGGGCGGGGTGGGGCTGCTGGGGCCCAGGGGGCGGAGGTATGGACACGGGTACCGTGCTCCTGGTTCAGACACTGGTGGGGAACTGACGTACGACAGGCGCATGCTATGCGCGGGACACACGGGGGCGGAATGCCGGTCACACTGGCGACGATCCGCGCGGTGAACGGTCTCACGACGAGATGGTCCGACACCGTGACCGGGAACGGAACGGCTTTTTCGGCGCTGGGGGTGTGGCCGCTGCTGGCGCTCCTCGCGGACGGCGCCGGCGGACCGGCCCGGACCGAGCTCGCGGAGGCCGTCGGCCTGCCGCCGGAGCGATCGGCCGGCGCGGCCCGCGAACTCCTGGGCGCGCTCAGGACCGTGCGCGGTCTGGACTCGGCCCTCGGGGTGTGGACCCGGCGCACGCTGGAGCTGCGCGAGGAGTGGGCGGCCGGACTGCCGGCCCACGCGCACGGCGTGCTCACCGGGGACCCGGCGACGGACCGGCGGGCCCTGGACGGCTGGGCGGCCGAGCGGACGGGCGGGCTGATCGAGCGGATGCCGGTGTCGGTCCGGGACGACCCCGAACTGGTGCTGGCGAGCGCGCTGGTGCTGCGGACGGACTGGCTGCGCCCGTTCCGGGACTTCCTGATGCTGCCGGAGACCGGCCCGTGGCAGGACCGCGAGCTGCTGGGCCTGTACCGCACCAGCACCCTGCTGGACCGGATCGGCGTGGCCGACACACCGCACGGCCGGGTCACCGAGCTGAAGGTGCTGGGCGACACCGCCGTGGACGTCCATCTCCTGCTCGGCGAGGAGCACATGACGCCGGGGCAGGTGCTGGGGGCGGGCGTCGGCATCCTGGACCGCCGGCGCCCGGTGCTGTCGGGTCTGCACTTCCCCTACGGCGAACCGGGGCCCGGCGTGAGTGTCGTCAAGCTGCGTACCGCGCGGCCGCAGCCGCCGACCCTCGCGGTGAGCACCGCCGCGTTCGAAGTGCGGGCGCAGCACGATCTGTTGGAGCTGGACCGGCTGTTCGGGCTCGGCTCGGCCCGCGACACCACGCGCGGGCACTTTCCCGGTGTCAGCGACTTCCCGCCGGCCGTCGGGTCGGCCCGGCAGTCCGTCCTGGCGAGGTTCACCGCTACGGGGTTCCGCGCCGCCGCGGTGACCGCCGTCGCGGCGGCGCCCGGTGGGGTCCCGGCCCTGCGCTGGACTACGACCCGGATCCGGGCCGCGTTCGACCGCCCCTTCGGCTTTCTCGCCGTGCACCGCCATTCGCGGCTGGTGGTGGCGTCGGGGTGGGTGACGGATCCGGAGGTGTATCCGCGCGAAGCGGCCATGCCGACCGAGGAGTTGTGACGGGGTGCCGGTTCTGCCGGGTGTCAGTCGTCCAGTGCCGTAGCCCTCGTCCGCTTCTCCCAGGCCGCGATGTCCTCGCGGACCTGGTCGAGGTGGGTGAGGACCGCGGTGACGCCGTCGTCGCCGAGGGGGAGGCGGAGGGGGGTGCGGTCCGCCTGGAGGGCGGCCAGGACGAGTGCGGCCGCCTTCGCCGGGTCGCCCGGCTGCGCTCCGTCGCCGCCGGCCACGGCTTCCCGCGTGCCGCGCACCTTGGCGTACACCCCGCTGTCCGCGCTGACCCCGGCCCGCCCCGTGTCGAACAGCGCCGTCCGGAAGGCGCCCGGTTCGACGACGAGCACCTTGACGCCGTACTCCGCGACCTCGTCCGCGAGCGCCTCGGACATGCCCTCCAGGGCGAACTTCGTCCCGCTGTACGCCGAGAACCCGGCGAAGGACATCTGCCCGCCCATGCTGCTCATCTGCACGATCGCGCCGGAGCGCCGCTCGCGCATAGACGGCAGCACGGCCCGCACGAGCGCCGCGGGCCCGAAGACATGCAGGTCGAACAGGTCGCGCAGCTCCTGCTCGGCGGTCTCCTCGAAGGCGCCGACATGGGTGCGGCCCGCGTTGTTGACCAGGACGTCGATCCGCCCGTGCCGGGCCAGTACGTCCCGTACGGCGGCCCCGGCGGCGGCCGTGTCGCCGACGTCCAGGCGCAGCGCCTCCGCCCGGCCGGGGTGGGCGGCCACCAGGTCCTCCAGCCCCTCCGGCCGTCGTACCGCACCGACCACGGTGTCCCCCTCGGCCAGCGCCGCCTCGGCGATCGCCCGCCCCAGTCCGCTGCTCGCGCCCGTGATCAGCCAAACCCTGGTCATCTGGTCCTCCGTCCGGCGTGGGGCTCCAGCCTGCGCCGCCCGCGCGCCGGAGCGCCACCGGATTGCGGCGGGACATCACCGACAATGGCGGGGAGCTGCGCGTGCGCGGCCTCGCGGAACGTCCGAAGCAGAGGGAAGTGCACATGCCTGGGCCTGGGTTGACGACCTGGCGGCGGAGCCTGGACTCCGCCGGGATCCACGATCCCGCACTGCGGCGCGACTACGGCGTCCAGCGGCGGCTGGTGGCGCGCGAGCGGCGCAGCTCCTACCTCGCGGCCCGGCTGCTGCTGCCGCCCGCGCTGCTGCCGCACGTGGTGGCGGCGACCGCCGTGATGCACCACGGCGACGATCTCCTGGACACCGGGCCTAAACCGCAGCGGGTGGCGGCGTGGGCGTCCTGGGAACAGCGGGTGCGCAAGGCCCTGGAGACGGGCGCCGGGGACGATCCGCTGATCCGGACGCTCCTGCACACCGTCGCCGCGCGGCCGCGGCTGCGGGCGGTGGTGGAGGAGTATCTGGCCACCGCCGACGCGGAGTTGGAGTTCTCCGGCTTCGCCACCGAGGGCGACTACCAGGCCTACGTCGACGCGTACTCGATGCCCGCGTTCATGCTGGTCGGCACGCTGGTGGGGCCGGAGGACGACGACGGCCGGTTCCGGGCGGCGTGCCGGACGCTCATCGACGGCGCCCAGCGCCTCGACTTCCTCAACGACCTCGCCGAGGACCTCCGGGAGGGGCGGCTCGGCATCCCGGAGCAGACCCTTCAGCGTTACGGCGTCACGGTCGGGGACCTCGCGGCGGGCCGGGTGCCGGAGGGTCTGCGGGCGCTGCTGGACGACCAGTTGGCGGTCGCCCGGGCCTCGCTGGAGGCGGCACGGGAGGTCCGCGCCCTGACCCCGCCCCCGCACCGGCCGCTCCTCGACGCGGTCATCGGCATCGAACTGCTGACGGCGGACGCGGTCCGGTCACGGGGTCCGGCCCTTCTCCTACGGGGGTCCGCGCGGCCGCCGTTGGGGGGCACGCTGCGGATTCTGCGGGGTGCGCGGAGGGGCGGCGGCTGAGGGGGCTGTCGGGACCGGCGGAGGGTGCTCGCCGGAGCTGGTCCGTGGCCGCCTCACCGCACCAGTTCCGCCGGTTTCGTCGCCTTGGTGACGAGCCACTCCAGAGGGCCGCGTCGGAAGAAGCGGGACCACAGGGTCGCGAAGACGGTGACGGCGAGGGCACGCGCGCGGGGGAGGCTCGTCACGACCAGCGGGATCGAGGCGGAACTGAGCGGCGGGCTCCCGCCGGAGGTCGGCACCACGGCCCAGCGCGCGGTGTACCGGACCGTCCAGGAGGCCCTCACCAACGTCCGCAAGCACGCGCCGGGCGCCCGCGCGGCCGTACACCTGTGACACACGGGCGACTCCTACGGCGTGACCGTCACCAACACCCCGCCGACCCGGCCCGCCCTCCCCCTCCTCGGCCAGGGCCTGGTCGGCCTCGGCGAACGGGCCGAACTCCTGGGTGGCACCCTCGAATCCGGGCCCACGCGCGAGGGCGGTTACGAGGTGAGCCTGAGCATCCCGGCCGGCGACGGCTGACCGCGGCCTGTCTATGTCCGGCGTTCGGCGGGTGTCAGGCCCCGCTCCCGGAGCACGTCCAGCACCGCACCGGCGACCGCACCCGTCCGGCGTCTGCGGAGGTCGAGGACGGGGCCCGGGTTGGAGAGGCCGTGCGTGGCCAGCAGGTTCATCAGGGGCCAGAGGGCGTCGGAGCGTGGCGGCAGCCGGACCTCACGGGCGTCGGGGGCGATGACCGTGGCCGTCGTGACGCCCGCGAGGAGGTTGGTGCGGGTCCAGTCGACATCGTAGGAACGGCCGTTGGGGCTCACCTGGAGCACCGCCTCCCTGGTGTGGTTCAGGAGGGCGAGGTAGTTCATCGGCACGGTCAGCCGCAGGGCCGCGTCGAACGGGCGCGAGCCGTCCGCGGGTTGGACGCGCAGCACCGTGTCGAGCACCGGGCCGTGGTCCTGGAAGGTGGTCCGGCCGCGCATCTCCAGGAACCGGGCCCGCACCAGGTGGCCACCGCGGCGCGCCCATCCCCGGCCGACATGTCCGAACCCGCCTTCCTCGCCCGGGAGTTCGTCCACCAGCAGCCGCGCCTCCTCGCCCGGCTCGGTCACCGGCGCCCGGTCCTCGGGGTGGGCGCGGGCCCGCTCGGCGACGGCGCCGTAGCGGGCCGCCGTACGCTCGTCCAGGCGCCGCAGGTCGATCGTGTCGCCGACCATCACGACCCCGCCGGCCTCCCGCGAGATCCGCATCTGCGCGAGCTGGCGGCCGGTCCGCCGGGTCACGTCGGTCACCCGGCCGTCGAGGTCGATCACCCGGCAGGTGCGCGTGCCCGCGAGCAGGGCGCTGCGCGGCCAGTGGACGGTGACCCCGCCGTCGCCGTCGCCCGCCGGGTCGACGAGGACGGCCAGGCGGCCCGCCGTGACCGCCGACAGGCACAGCGACGGCACCCGCCACTCGCCGGTGACCTCGCGCTCGGTGTCGGTGTGCAGGCGCAGCCGCATCCCGACCACGGGCGTGAACTCGTCGGGGGCGTAATCGCCGTAGTGGGTGGTGAACGTCGCCTCGCCGTCGGGGCTGTAGCGCACGAGCGACGCCTCCAGGACGTCCGCGCGCACCAGGTGGGCGCCCGCCGGGCCCGGCGCGGACTTCGGCGCCCACATCACGAAGGTGTCGTCCGCGTACCGGTCGGTCCGGCCGTTCCGCACGTGGTCCCCGCGGGTGACCCGGGGGTGGAGCCGCCGGGTGGCGACGGCGGCCATGACGGGGATCAGGACGGTGACGACCGCGCCGCCCGCGCCCACCGCGAGGCCCCAGCGCTCGCCCTCGTGCCAGGCGGCCCATCCCACGGCGAGGAAGAACGGTCCGGCCGAGCAGCAGACCGCGGTGAACACGAACTGGCCGACGAAGACGCCGGTACGGCCGCGCATGGTCACTCCTCTCTGGTCGCTTCATGCTGTTTTTTGTCTTTTTATGTCGCTGCCAGTCGGGGTGGCCGGTCAGAGCTCGACGCGGTACAGGCCGCCGGACGGGTCGACGACCGCCGTGAGCCGCGCGCCCTCGTGCAGGGCGTCGTGGGACGAGCGGCGCCAGGTCGCCTCGAACGTCCGGAACCCCGGCCCGCCGACCCGCAGCGCGACCTCGACCCCGGCGTCCTCTCCGTCGTCCCACGGGGTCAGCCCGGTGACCTCCGAGGTCGCCGGGACCCCGCGTCGTCGAGCCGCCCAGCATGACCGGTCCGCACAGGCACATCAGCAGGGCGTCGACGTAGAGGTTGGCGGCGCCCCACGGGCCGATCCGCGAGACCCGCGTCCACCGGATGCCGTCTCCGTCGTCGTCCTCGGCCATGGTCGTCGTTACGGGTTCACGCCGTCCCCGGCGTAGAGGTAGCC
Organism: Streptomyces sp. NPDC047072; assembly: GCF_040643855.1. NCBI lineage: Bacteria > Bacillati > Actinomycetota > Actinomycetes > Kitasatosporales > Streptomycetaceae > Streptomyces > Streptomyces sp. NPDC047072. Next base: position 30,453 of record NZ_JBEYVC010000117.1, read on the forward strand.
GCCGGGCCGGGACGGGTCGGCGATCAGGAGGACCTGGTCGCCGGGGCGGGGGATGCGGAGTTTGGAGACGACCGTCCGGAGGGTGACCGGGGCGGTCGTGCCGGTCGGCCGGAGGACCAGGTCGACGACCGGGTCGTGGTTGACGAGTCCGCCGGTGTCGGTGAGCGAGACGACGACGGCGGGTACGGTCGGCGCGCCCGCGGCCAGCAACTGCCGTACGTCCTGGCCCGATCGGTACGCCCCGAGGGACTCCTGGACCCGGGCGAAGTCCTCCTGGCCGAGGAAGGCGCGCGTGGCACGGCCGTAGAAGCCCTTGCCGCTCGCCACCTGTCCCGCGATGTCGGCGGCCCGCTGCTCGCGGTTCCCGCCACGCTTCCCGAAGATTCCCATGGCCGCTTCTCCTTGTGGTGAGCCGGTGCGGTGCACGGTCGGGACGCTAGGCGGGGCGGGGCCTCTACCGATCCCAGGTTCGCCCGTCTGTTCGGGGAGGACGTACGCTCCCCGCATGCCGCTTCCGCGCCGGTCGACCGTCGGGTCCCGGGCCCGTGCCCAGGTCATCGACCGTGCCTGGCGGAGTCTCGGGCCGGGGCTCGAGCCGCTGAGCGGGCCCGGTGGGGCGCCGTTGACGCGGTCCGTGAAGCTGATCGTGCTGCCGCTGATCGTGCGGCCCGCGCTGCGTCCCGAGCTCGCGACGGACTTCCTCGGACCGGAGCAGGCGGCCCGGCTCGACGCGCTGATCCGGGAGTCCGGCCCGCTGCTCACGGCGACGGCACGCTGGTTCACACTGCTCAAGAAGGCCCGGCGGGCGCTGGGTGTGGTGGCCGGAAACCCCCAAGACCTGTACTTCCAGCGCTGCTTCGAGCTGGCCACGGAGCACGGGGCGCCTTCGGCCGGCGCGGAGTCCTTGGCCAGGGCGGTGGTGGAGGAGGTCGCGGACGCGGGCGGCGGACGCACGGTGGACGCGCTGAGAACCCACCTCGCGGACGAGGGCCTACGCGCCCGGCTCGACGCGGAGTTGGCGGGGCGGTGGGAGAGGCGGGGGCGGGTGGGGGGCGGTGGTGCGGCCGGGGTGCTGGGAGCGGCGGTGATCGGACCGGCAACGGTTGGACCGGCAACGGTTGGACCGGCAACGGTTGGATCAGCGGCACTCGGATCAGCGGCACTCGGCGCAGAGGGCTTCGCGGCGGCGGTCCTCGCATCGGCGACCGAGGCCCTCGACGCCTGCGGTGCGCCGGGCGACTCACCGGCGTACGCGGCCATGATCGAGGCGGGACACGGCGAGCTGTTCGGCCGGGCTCTGTGGGGACCGCCCGACGAAGGCGAGCGCTGGGGCCGGGGCAACCGGGAGCCGGCCGACGGAGGCGGGGGCCGGAGCGGCGAGCAGCCAGGCAGCGAAAGCGCAGGCCGGGGCGGCGAGGAGCCAGGCAGCGAAAGCGCAGGCCGCGACGGCGAAGAGCCACCCGGCGGAAGCGCAGGCCGCGACGGCGAAGAGCCACCCGGCGGAAGCGCAGGCCGCGACGGCGAAGAGCCACCCGGCGGAAGCAGGAGCCGGCGCGGCGAGCAGCCACCCGGCGGAAGCAGGAGCCGGCGCGGCGAGCAGCCACCCGGCGGAAGCAGGAGCCG
>NZ_JBEYVC010000117.1:32173-33545 GCF_040643855.1 Streptomyces sp. NPDC047072
CCACCCGGCGGAAGCAGGAGCCGGCGCGGCGAGCAGCCACCCGGCGGAAGCAGGAGCCGGCGCGGCGAGCAGCCACCCGGCGGAAGCAGGAGCCGAGGCAGCGAGGAGCCATCCGGCGGAAGCAGGAGCCGAGGCAGCGAGGAGTCGGCCGGCGGAGGCGTGAGCCAAGGCCGCGACGGGCCGCCCGTGCATCTGGGGCTGACCGCGCACCCCGTGCCGCCGCGGCCGGAGGTCGGCCGTGGTGCGTCGACCGCCACGCTTCCCGCGCCGTTGGACCGTACGCTCTTCGAGCGGCTCTTCGTGGTGGTGCACTCCTCGGCGCGGCGGGAGGAGTTGCCCACCGTGCCGGAGCTCGTCGTCCGTGAGGTCGGCCGCAGTTGCTCTCCTCTCGGTCTGTACGACGAGAGCCTGCGCGTCGCCGTCGTCCTCGGTGGGCGGCTCGCGGTCGGCCTCGATCCGCTCGGCACCGGCGACCCCGCGGTGGGACGCACCGCGGCCCACCGGGCCGTCAACAGCCGCTGGCGCAGGGAGGCTTCGGTGCTGCGCGCCCGCAGGATGACCGTCTCACCCCACCCCGACCCGGACGGCGGCACCCTGGAGACCCTGGCCCAGGACCTCCGCACCCCCTGGGCGGCCTACATGCGGCGCCTGTGGGTCCGGCTGCACGGCCGGGACGTACGCGACGCACCGCTGCCGGACCTCGCGTCGGCCTGGACGCTCCTCGACGGAGTCGCCCGCTCGGTGATGATGGACCACCGCGCCAGGGTCCGCTCGGCGTTGCGCGCACTGTCGGTCGCCCCGCCGACCGCCGTGGAACCGGCCGAACCGAGGAGCGCGTGATGGCGGGGCCCGGGCACGAGGTCCGGGTCGCGCGGAGCGAGGACGGCACGATCCGGGTCGGGTCCTACGACGAAGTCGGCGCCGTAGCACGGGAGTTCACCTGGTCCGTGCTCGACGTCGCCGGGGCGGTGCTGGCCTGGCCGGTCCTCGGGGAGCCGGGGCCGCCGGTGGCGGAGATCCACGACGAGGGGCGGGCCCAGCAGTGGCTGTGGGCGGTCTACGGCGAGCCGGTCGCCGCCGCCGTGCACACCGCCGGCACGGACGTGACCGTACGGACGGAGCCGTCCGCTCTCGCGGGCGCCGCCGCCCGGCTGGGCCTCGCGCACTGGGCGTCCCGGTGGTGGCCGGCCTCCCACCCGGACGGCATCCCGGCGCTCCGACCGGACGTGCTGGCACTGGAGTCGGCCGCGCTCACCCACCGGTGCCAGCAGCTGTTCGACGACGCCGGAGACCAACCCGACGACTGCGCGGCCGAGTTGATCGAGGAGCACTCGGCGGCCCTCGCCCCGCTGCTCCGGTGGTGGCACACGGC
>NZ_JBEYVC010000118.1:0-33453 GCF_040643855.1 Streptomyces sp. NPDC047072
CGGCGGCCGGGCTGATCTGTCGGGGGAAGACATGGATTGCGTCCTCAATCCTTGAGTAACGGCCATGCGAACCGGTTCGACCTCGCCGAAAGTCGCGGTCGGTCATCCCTGGGGATCTTCCTGTCGAACCGGTTCGGCAAGCTAGCACCGGCTTATCCGGCGGGCAATCCCCCCGACACAAGGAACTCTTCCTTCCGCCGGAGGTGTTGACAGCCGCCGGGACGCTTCCTACCGTCACTTCACGCGAACCGGTTCGACAGCCGGCTCTCGCCCCTCGCCCAGCAAGGAGTCGCCGTGAACATCGGTGAGATCGCCCGGCGGGCCGGTGTCTCCCGCAGCACCGTGTCCTACGCGCTGAGCGGCAAGCGCCCGGTCTCGGACGACACCCGCCGCAAGATCCAGCAGGTCATCGACGAACTGGGCTACCGCCCCAACGCGAGCGCCCGCGCCCTGGCCAACGGCCGGACCAGCACGATCGGTCTGGTCTTCCCGCCGGCCGGCACCCACTACACGGGCATGCAGCTGGACTTCATCGGCAGCGTGGTCGAGGCGGCCGCCGCCCACGACTACGACGTGCTGCTGTCACCCAGCGGCATGGACAGCGACCGTTCCTTCCAGCGGCTGCTGGGGGAGCGGCGGGTCGACGGCGCGATCCTGATGGAGATCAGACTGGAGGACGACCGGGCCGACCACCTGGCCGCCCTCGACTTCCCCGCCGTCGCCATCGGACGCACCGCCAACGCCGAGAACTCCTGGTGGGTCGGCCTGGACCACACCGCGCTCGCGGCGGCGTGCGTCCACCACCTGGCGGACCTCGGCCACAGCCGGATCGCCTTCGTCAACCGCCCCGAACAACTCCTGCGCAGCGGCTACGAGTCCGCGCACCGCGGCCTCGACGGCTTCACCAAGGCCGCGGCCGAACGCGGGCTCACCGTCCGGACGTACTGCTGCGGCGACGACCCCGCCGCCGGCCAGGTCTGTGTGGAGCAGATCCTGCACGACGACCCGGCCACCACCGCCCTGGTCACCCTCAACGAGGCCGCGCTCGGGGGCCTCTACCGGGGGCTCGCCCAGGCGGGCCGCCATGTGCCGCGCGACTTCTCCGTCACCGGGGTCGTGGCCGGCCGCTGGGCCGAGACGGTCACCCCGCAGCTCACCGCCGCGGACGTCCCGGCCGAGGAACTGGGCCGCCGCGCCGTCGACCTGCTCGTGGAACGGCTCGACAACCCCGACGCTCCGCCCCGCCACCACCTCCTGACCCCGCCGATCTCGCTGCGGGGCAGCACAGGGCCCGCCACGGCCCGCTGACCCTCGACTCCGTTCTCGCCGGGGCGCCTTGGGCCTGATCTCCGGGCCCGGCACGGCTCCCCGCCCCTGACCGCCGTACCTCTGACTCCGCCACGGCTGCCCGGCCAAGCCTCCAGGGCGCCGTTCGGCGTGCCCACCCTCACCCGTCCCGTGTCCGCGCACGCGACCCGCCTCCCGCCTCCCGCGACCCCGTGCCTCGGCACCGGCATGCCCGAAACAAAGGAACCCGCGATGAACAGCTCCTCCAGACAGCGCCGTCTGACCGCCGCCGCCCTCACCGCCCTGGCCGTCGCGGTCAGCGCCACCGCCTGCTCCTCCGGCTCGGGCGGCAGCGGCACCGAGGGCGCCGCGGACGGCACGTACACCGTCTGGGACCCCTACCCGCAGTTCGCCAAGGGCTCCGCCTGGACGACCCTGCTCGACAAGTGCGGCACCGAAGCCGGCGTGAAGGTCAAGCGCACCGGCTTCGACACCGGCGACCTCGCCAACAAGACGCTGCTCGCCGCCCAGCAGGGCAACTCCCCGGACATCCTGATCGTCGACAACCCGGTCGTCTCCACCCTCGCCGAGGCGGGCGTGCTCACCACCACCGCCGAGAACAAGCTCGACACCTCCAAGGTCGACCCCAACCTGCTCGCGGCAGGACAGTCCGGCGGCAAGACCTACGGCACCCCGATCGGCGCCAACACCCTCGCCCTGTACTACAACAAGGACGTCCTGAAGGCGGCCGGCGTGGACGTCGCCTCGATCAAGGACTGGAACTCCCTGACGGCGGCCCTCGCGAAGGTCAAGAAGGCCGGCAAGAAGGGCATCACCTTCTCCGCGATCGGCACCGAGGAAGGCAGCTTCCAATTCCTGCCTTGGTACTGGGGATCCGGCGCCCAGCTCACCCAACTCGACTCCACGCAGGGCGTGTCCGCGCTCACGCTGTGGAAGGAGTGGCTCTCCGACGGCTACGCCCCCAACTCCGTCCTCAACAACACCCAGACCACCAGCTGGCAGGAGTTCGCGAGCGGCGACTACGCCTTCGCCGAGAACGGCACGTGGCAGCTCGCCAACGCCGAGAAGGCCGGATTCCCGTACGGCGTCCTGCCGATCCCCGGCGCCACCGGCGGCTCCGCCCCCGCCCCGACCGGCGGCGAGTTCGTCACCCTCCCCGTCCAGGACGACACCGCCCGCTACCCCACCTCCCAGAAGCTGGCCACCTGCCTGACCAGCACCGCGAACCTCTTCGACACCGACAACACGCTCTCCTACGTGGCCCCCACCGCGGAGGTCCAGGACAAGCAGGTCGCCGCGAACGCCGCGCTCAAGCCGTGGGTGGCGGCGGTCAAGTCCGCCAAGGGACGCACCAGCGACGACCTCGGCACCAAGTACCCGAAGATCTCCGAGCAGCTGTGGAAGGCCGTCCAGTCCGCCCTCAGCGGCTCCAAGTCCCCCAAGGACGCGCTGACTTCGGCGCAGTCCGCGGCCAAGTGACATGGGAGCGACGAAGCAGACGACCCGCCCGCCGGATCACCGGTCCGCGCGGGCCCCGGTCGCCCCGCCGCCGGCCGAGGGCCGCAGGCGCTCCCCGCAGTGGGCCGCCTGGGCCTTCCTCGCCCCGGTGACCCTCTACCTCGCCCTCTTCTACGCCTACCCGCTGTACCGCAACCTCGACCTGAGCCTGCGCAACTACACCGTGCGCTCCTTCGTCCACGGCGACGCGCCCTTCACGGGCCTGAAGAACTACCGGACCGTCCTCGACGACCCGACCTTCGCCCCGGCCCTGCTGCACACCGTGGTCTTCACCGTCGTGTCCCTGGTCTTCCAGTACGCCATCGGCCTGGCCCTCGCGGTCTTCTTCCACCAGAACTTCCGGCTCTCCGCGACCCTGCGCGCCCTGTTCCTGGTGCCCTGGCTGCTGCCGCTCATCGTGTCGGCCTCCACCTGGTCGTGGATGCTCAACAGCGACTCCGGCATCGTCAACTCCCTGCTGAGCGGCCTCGGTTTCGACCCGGTGAACTGGCTGACCTCGCCGACCTGGTCCCTCGCCTCGGTGATCATCGCGAACATCTGGATCGGCGTGCCGTTCAACCTCGTCGTGCTCTACAGCGGCCTCCAGTCCATCCCCGGCAGCCTGTACGAGGCGGCCGCGCTCGACGGCGCGAACGCCTGGCAGCGGTTCTGGAGCATCACCTTCCCGCTGCTGCGCCCGGTGTCCGCGATCACCCTGCTGCTCGGCCTGATCTACACCCTCAAGGTCTTCGACATCATCTGGATCATGACCAAGGGCGGCCCGGCCGACTCCTCGACCACCTTCGCCACCTGGTCCTACCAGCTCGGCTTCGGCAACCTCCTGCCCGCCTTCGGACCGGGAGCCGCCGTCGGCAACCTGCTGGTGGTCGCCGCCCTGGTCTTCGGCCTGGTGTACGTCCGGGTCCAGCGGAAGCAGGCGCTGTCATGAGCCGACGTTTCAAGACCGCCGTCGGCCTGCTGCTGACCGGGATCATGCTCTTCCCGGTCTACTGGATGGTCAACGTGTCCTTCACCCGCGACCAGGACATGCGCAAGAGCCCACAGGACCTCTTCCCCACCCACGGCACCCTCGCCGGCTACCGCACGGTCCTCGACGAGCAGCTGCCCTACCTCGGCACCAGCCTCGTCATCGGCCTCGGCACCGTCGTCCTCACCGTGGCGCTGGCCGCGCCCGCCGGCTACGCGCTCGCCAAGCTGCGCCCGCGCGGCGGCGGACTGCTCAGCTTCCTGCTCCTGGCCGCCCAGATGATCCCCGGCATCATCATGGCGATGGGCTTCTACGCCATCTACCTGCAACTCGGCCTGCTCCAGTCCGTGCCCGGCCTGATCGTCGCCGACTCGACCCTGGCCGTGCCCTTCGCGGTGCTGATCTTCACGGCGTTCATGTCCGGCATCCCGGGCGAGCTGATCCAGGCCGCCCAGGTGGACGGGGCGAGGGCGCTGCGGACCTTCTGGTCGGTCGTCCTGCCGATGAGCCGCAACGCCGTCGTCACGGTGTCGCTGTTCGCGTTCCTGTGGTCCTGGTCGGACTTCGTCTTCGCCAGCACCCTGGTCAACGGCGGTGCGCACGAACCGATCACGCTCGGCATCTACCACTACATCGGCAACAACAACCAGGAGTGGAACGCCATCATGGCGACCGCGGTGGTGGCCTCGCTGCCGGCCGCGGTCATCCTCGTCCTCGCCCAGCGCTATGTCGCCGCGGGCGTGACCGCGGGCGCGGTCAAGGACTGAGTCTCATCAACTCCCCGCTTGAGAAACGAGTGTCCCCACATGACCGCCGCCCCCTCCGGCCCGGCCTTCTCCGTCCACGACATCCCGTTCAGCACCTACGGATCCTGGTTCGACATCTCACCCGTGATCGCGGAGAAGACGTACGCCGAGGACCTCCACCTCGTCTCGCACCAGAACGGCATGCACGGCGTCCTGCGCCTGGTTCCCCTCGAACCGACGGGTGGCGAGCGGGCCGAGACCCGCGTGGAGGCGATACCGGGCCTGCTCCGCTGGGTGGGCGAGAGCGGCCTGGTGGAACTCGTCTACGAGACACCCGACACCGTACGACTGCGGGGCCGCGGCCTGGACTTCGGCGTGTTCGCCGCCGCGCACACCCTGACGCCGTTCAGCGGGACCTACTTCTTCCACGACCCGGCGGCGGACGGGCACGTCTTCACCTCGTACGAGACCGGCCGCCGCTACCGCGTCACCGTGCTGTCCGGCACTCTCGCCCGCATCGCCGGGGCTCAGGCACTCGGTAGCGCTGAGCGCGGTGTTGCCGTGACTTCGCAGGATGGCGACTGGGAGATCGTGATCGAGGAACTCGACACCTCCCGCCCGCCCTATGCGTCCTCGGCGGCCTTCGACGACGTGGTGGCGGCCGCGCGGGGCGCCTTCACCGACTTCGTCGACGCGGTGGCCCCCTGGCGCTCGGACGCCACCCCGGCCGCCGAACTCGCCGCCTACGTCGTCTGGTCGGCGACCGTGGCGGCGAAGGGTCTGGTCACCCGGCCCGGCGTGCTGATGTCCAAGCACTGGATGGACAAGGTCTGGAGCTGGGACCACTGCTTCAACGCCCTCGCCCTCGCGCCGGGTTGCCCCGAACTGGCCCGCGACCAGTTCCATCTGCCCTTCGACCACCAGGACGACAGTGGAGCTCTGCCGGACTCGGTCACCCACTCCGAGGTCCTCTACAACTTCGTCAAGCCGCCCATCCACGGCTGGGCCTACGGCCACCTCCGCCGCAGACTCCCGACCCCGCTCAGCGGGAGCGAACTGACCGCCGTATACGCGCGGTTGGAGCGCTGGACCGACTTCTGGCTCACCGCCCGCCGCGCCCCCGGCGCCGATCTGCCCCACTACCAGCACGGCAACGACAGCGGATGGGACAACGCCACCACCTTCGACCCCGAACGCGTCGTCGTCACCGCCGACCTGTCCGCCTTCCTCGCCCTCCAGCTCCACCAACTCGCCGAGCTGGCAGGGGAGTTGGGAAAGCACGACGAGGCCGCCCGGTGGACCCGGACGGCCGAGGAGATCCAGGCGGCCCTGCTCGACCAGCTCTGGACCGGCGACAGGTTCGTCGCCCGCTCGGCCTCGACAGGGGAGACCTGGAGCAGCGCCAGCCTCCTCGACCTGATGCCCATCGCGCTGGGCGAGCACCTGCCCGCCGAGGTCGGCAGCGCCCTCGCCGACCACATCAAGGCCCACCTCACCCCGTACGGCCTCGCCACCGAACTGCCCACCTCCCCGGACTACTTGGCCGACGGCTACTGGCGCGGCCCGATCTGGGCCCCCGCCACGGTCCTCGTCGAGGACGGCCTGCGCCGCGCGGGGCACCTCCGGCTGGCGGACGACATCAGCGCCCGCTTCCGCGCCCTGTGCGAGACCCACGGCTTCGCCGAGAACTTCGACGCCCTCACCGGCACCGGTCTGCGCGACCGCGCCTACACCTGGACCGCGAGCAGCTACCTCCTGCTGGCCGAGGCACACACGCACCGAGAGGGCAACTGACGAAACTCCGGGGCCGGGTCCGGCCCCGGTTCCTCCGGGCCGGCGGCGCCCAGCCCCACAGCGGCAAGTGCGTCGACGTCAGCAACGTCTCCACGACGGTTGGCGCACTGGTCCACCAAGACGAACCAGATCTGGCGGCTCGCCGTAAAGAGCTGACCCCGAGCGTGGCCGTACGGTGAACTGCCGTACGGCCACGTGCCGTTCAGGCGCCCGGGTGCAGTCCGAGCCAGCCGGGCGTCGGGTCGCCCTTGACCTCGCCGAAGTACAGGGCGAAGGTCTGCTTCAGCTGCTCGACCTTCGCGCGGTCCTCCATGAAGCGGGGGAAGCCGTCCACGTTGGCGTTCGGGTACTGCCAGACCGGCTTCAGCCCCGTGGGCGCGGCTACGTCCGTCCGTACGGACCAGCTGCTGGAGGTCTGGCGTTCGGTGGAGATCTGCCAGTTCAGATAGAGCTTGGCCGCCGTCGGGTTCGCGGCCTTCCTGAGGATCGCGATCCGCTGACCCCACGCCATGAACGGGTGTCCGTCGGGCATGCCCATGACGATGCCGGTGGTGGCCGTCGGGCTGGCGCCCGTGCCGACACCCACGATCGCCGTCTTGTTGTTGATCGCGGTGCTGGGCGAGAAGGAACCGCGGGCGAACTGCGGCTGCTGCGCGGCGAGCGCGGCCACCCAGTCCCAGCCGTACTTCTCCACGTAGAGGGAGTACAGGTAGAGGGCCGCGTCGTCGTCGTGCGGGTAGGAAGAGGCGATCTTGCCCTTCCAGCGCGGGTCGACGAGGTCGAGCGGGGTCCGCGGCGCGTTCGCACCGGCCGCCGCCGAGTCGTAGACGTAGCTGAAGGCGATGACCGCTCCGGCCACCCAGGCGCCGTCCGCGTCACGGAACCTCTTGTACAGCTTGCCGAATCCGGCGGGCTTGTAATGCAGGAGCTGCCCCTGGCGCTTCCAGCGGGTGAAGTCCTGGAGGGTCTGGAGCTGGACGACGTCCGGCACCAGGGTGTCGGTGGCGAGCTGGTTGTCGACGCGGACGTCGTGGTACTTGCTGTAGTCCACGATCAACTGGAGGTCGATCTCCGGGAACCGGGCCTTGAAGGCGGCTCGCGCGTTCGCGCCGCTGCCCGAGTTCGCGAGGTCGCCGCCCGCGTAGACGACGAGCTTGCCGCCCTCCGCGAGAGCGTCCTGGTACAGCTCGTCCAGAGTGCGGGTCTCTTCGGCCCCGTGCGACGCGGCCGTGGGGGTGGAGGCGGAAGCCGGCGACGCGGTCACACCGAGCGTGCCGAGACCGAGCGCGGCACCTGCTCCGGTGGTCAGCAGACGGCGGCGGCTGGGAAGGCTGGTCACTGGGAAAGCCCTTTCCATGTGGGGGTGAAGAGGCTCTGAGCAATTTCGCCGGAGGGAACATTACCTGCTTCGTCAGATAAAATTCTTGGCGGGTTACCGGGTGTGATGGGGCTCTCGTGCGGCTGACTCGCCGGCCTCGACCACGACGATCCGGTTCGCCAGGGCGGCCGTGTCCGGGTCGTGGGTGATGAGGACCAGGGACAGGTCGGTCCGCTCCCGGAGCAGGTCCGTGAGGATGCCGAGGATCCCGCGCCGGGTGACCGTGTCGAGACCCGAGGTGATCTCGTCGCAGATCAGGACGCGCGGGTGGGCCAGCAGGGCGCGGGCGAGGGCGGCGCGCTGGAGTTCACCGCCGGAGAGCTGTCCCGGCCGACGAAGGACCAGCTCCTCGGGGAGGCCGAGGGAGGCGAGTGTGGTCAGGGCTTCCCGTGTCGCCTCTGCGGACTCGACGCCGCGCAATCGGACCGCCGTGCGCGCGACCTGGTCCAGCACCGGGCGGTGTTCGTCGAAGGCGGCCCGTGCGTCCTGGAAGACGTACTGCACGGCCGCCAGTTGGGCGCGGTCCCGGTCGCGCAGGCTGCGTGGGAGCGGTGTGCCGTCGAGGAGGACGTCTCCCTCGTAGAAGCGGTGGAGTCCGGCGAGACAGCGCGCGAGGGTCGTCTTCCCGCTGCCGGACCGGCCCACCACGGCCAGGCATTCGCCCGCACGCAGGTCCAGTTCGGGGACGCGCACGGTCGTGCCGCCGGTGCGGTGACGGGCGGCCAGCGCGCGAACTCGCAGGAGTGTGGGGCCGGTTCCCTCGGGCGTCGTGAACTCCGGTTGCCCGCCCAGTAGTTCACGGGTCCACCCGTGCCGGGGCGCACGCCATACACGTTCCGCCGGCCCCGACTCGACGACCCGGCCGGCCCGCATGACCAGTACCTCGTCGGCCAACGCCCGTACGACGTCCAGGTCATGGCTCAGGAGGACGACAGCGATCCCTCGTGCACGGAGAGCCGCCAGCTGGTCGACGATACGGCTCTTGGTCAGGGTGTCCTGACCCGTGGTGGGTTCGTCGGCCACGATCACCCGGGCGCCGAGCAGCAGGGCCTGAGCGAGCACGACCCGTTGCTGCTGGCCGCCGGAGAGCTGGTGCGGGTAGCGGTGCAACAGCGTCTCGGCATCGGGGAGTTGGGCGTCGGCCATGGCCCGCACCACACGCTCGCGCACCGCCGCTCGGCGACGGGCCCACGGCAGGTCGCGTACCTGGGCGCGGGCGATGTCCGTCAGGAGCGCGGACACGCGGCGCGCGGGGTTGAGGACGGCGGCCGGATGCTGGGGGATGTAGCCGACCGGCCCGCGGGCTGAGCGATGCACCTCTCCGGTCACCCGGGCGCCCGGCGGGAACTCGCCCAGCAGAGCGAGACCGGTGGTGGTCTTGCCGCTGCCGGACGCCCCGACCAGCGCGGTGACCCTGCCCGGGCGCACCCGGAGACTCACGCCGTCGACGATCGCCCGTCCGCCGACCTCGACCCGCAGGTCACGGACCTCGACCACGGGGTCCTGCTCATCGCTCACCGACGTGCTTCCTTCGCTGTACGGCCCCTGACCGCCCCGCTCTGGTCCAGCGCGGCGTCGAAGAGGAGGTTGGTGCCCGTCGTCAGGGCGACGATCAGCAGCGCGGGGACCACGACCGCCCACGGCTGGACGAACAGGCCTGTGCGGTTGCGGTCCACCATGACCGCCCAGTCGGCGGCGTCCGGCGCGACCCCCACCCCGAGGAACGCGGCCGTGGCGACCAGGTACAACACCCCCGTCAGCCGGATCCCGGCATCGGCGGCCAGCGTGCGCAGGATGGACCGGCCGACGTAGCCCACGGCCGTCCGCCACCAGGTCTCGCCCTGCATGCGCAGCGCCTCGACCGCGGGACGCGCGGCGACCTCGGCGGCGGCCGCGCGCACGAGCCGCGCCGCGTCGGGCACGTTCACCAGCGCGACCAGCAGGGCGAGGCCCACGGCGCCGGGCGAGAACACGGTCGCGGCGAGCAGGATCAGCAGCAGCGACGGCACCGCGAGCAGCACGTCCAGGGGCCGCATCAACAGCTCCTCCAGCCCGCGGTGCCGGGTGAGCGCGGCGGCCAGACCGACCGGGAGCGCGACCAGATACGACAGCGCGGTCGCCGCGAGCGCGGTCAGCACGACCGGTCGCCCGCCGTGCAGCACCTGCCGCCACACGTCCCGGCCCACGAAGTCCGTCCCGAGCCAGTGGCCGTCACCGAGCGTGAAGGACACCGTGCGCGGCCCCGGTTCGCCCGCGAACACCGGTCCCAGCAGGGCGAGTACGAGGGGTACGGCGACGATGACGACACCGAAGGCGAAGCGTCCGTTCCTCACGCGGCCACCCCCGCCCGGGGCGCGAACCGGTACGCGACGAGATCCGCCCCCAGATTCAGTACGACGGTCAGCACGCCGAACACCACGGCCAGCCCCTGCACCACCGGCACGTCCCGTTCGGCCACCGCGTTGAGCAGGACCGTGCCGAGCCCCGGGATCACATAGAGGGCCTCCACGACGATGACACCGCACAGCAACCAGTCGACGGTACGGGCGAGTTGCTGCGCGGCGGGGGCCAGCGCGTTCGGCAGCGCGTGGGTGTACCGGATCCGGGCGCCCGGGATGCCGTAGCGGCGCGCCTGGGCGACGTACGGGGAGGCGAGGGCGTCGATCATGCCGGCCCGCACCAGGCGGGTCAGCGAACAGACCGGGCGGGACAGCAGGACCAGCACGGGCAGCACCAGGGCCGCCGGATGACCGAGCAGATCGGTGCCGTAGCCGACGGCGGTCGGCGGCAGCCAGCCGAGCCGCAGCGCGAGGACGGTCACCAGCAGGACCCCCAGGGCGAATTCGGGCACCGCGTACACGGCGAGCGTGACCGAGCTGATCAGCCGGTCGGCGAGACGGCCCTCGTGACGGGCAGCCAGCACGCCGAGGCCGAAGCCGACCGGGACGAGCAGGACGAGGGTGAGCGAGGCCAGGAGCAGGGTCGGACCGAAGCCGTCCGCGATGTACCGCGCCACCGGGCGCCCCGAGGTCAGGGAGGTGTCCAGATCGCCCCGGAGCAGGCCCGCAGCCCAGTCCAGGAGCCGTTCGGGAGCCGGCCGGTCGAGGTGCAGGGACTCGCGGATGGCCGCGATCCGGGCGGGGTCCGGCTGGTCGCCGGCGAGGGCGACGGCCGCGTCGCCCGGCAGCGCCTCGGTGAGCGCGAAGACCAGCAGCACCACGGCCACGGTCTGCATGACACCGAGGAGCAGCCGCCGGGCGACGAAGGAGCGCAGACCGCTGTCCGTCACGCCAGCCAGACCTTGTCGAACCGGGCCCAGTCGAGCGTGTTGGCGGGCGCCTCGGCCTCAACGCCCCGTAGGTTCTTGGCCGTTCCAAGGATCCAGTCCGCGAACCCCCAGATCAGGAAGCCGCCCTCGGCGTACAGTCGCCGCTGCATCCGCTCGTAGACGGCGGCCCGCTCGGTCCTGTCGCGGGTGGACTGCGCCTGCTGGTACAGGGCGTCGAAGTCCTTGTGCCGCCACTGGGTGGCGTTGGTCGTCGAGTCGGTGAGCAGGCGCTGGGAGATGTGCGCCTCGATGGGCATGGCGCCGGAGCGGTAGCAGGACAGAGTGCCGCCGTCGAGGATGTCGGCCCAGTAGGAGTCCTTGCTGCCCATCTTCACCTCGACGGTGACGCCGGCCTTGGCCGCCTGGTCGCGGAAGATGCTCGCGGCCTCGGTGAAACCGGCGGCGACCGCCGAGGTGTCCAGGGTGACCTTCAGGTGCTCCGCACCGGCCTGCTTGAGCAGCGCCCGCGCCCTGCCGAGATCCTGCGTGCGCTGGGGGAGCCCGTCGGCGTAGTACTCGTACCCCTTGCCGAACAGGTCGTTGCCGACGACCCCCGCTCCCGACAGGGCGCCGTCGACGAGTTCCTCGCGGTCGGCGATCAGGAAGAACGCCTGGCGGACCCGCTTGTCGTCGAAGGGCGGCCGGTCCGTCTTCATGCAGAACGCCTGCATGGCGCTGTTCCGTAGCCGCACGATCTCGATCTGCCCCTTGCCCTCGTAGGCGCGGGCGGTGGTCGGGTTCAGCTCGTGCGCGTACTCCACCTGGCCGCCGAGGAGGGCGTTGACGCGGGCCGACTCCTCGTTGGCGACGACGAATTCGAGCTCGTCGAGGTGCGGGGCGCCCTCCCAGTAGTCGTCGAAGCGACGGAAGACTGCGGAGCGGCCGGGCGCGAAGGAGACGAACCGGAACGGCCCCGAGCCGACCGGCTTCCGGTCGAAGTCGGTGGCCTCGTCCGGGACGATGTACGCCCCGAACGCGGCCAGCACGTTGGGGAATTCGGCGGTGGGCCGCTTGAGGACGAACTCGATCGACCGCTGCCCGGTGGCACGGCTGGCGTCGAGGTCGATGGGCTCCAGGGACGCCTTGGCGCGGAATGTCTTGGCGGGGTCGGCGATCCGCCGGTAGCTGTAGAGGACGTCCGCCGCGGTGACGGGCCTGCCGTCGTGGAAGGTGGCCTCGCGCAGGGTGACCTGCCAGCGGTCGAGGGTCTTGTTCGACTCCCACTTCGCGGCCAGCCGGGGCTGCGCGGAGAGGTCGGCGCCGTAGTCGGCGAGCTTGTCGTAGAGCGCCTTGGCGCGGGCCGCGTCGGCGAAGAGGTTGGCCAGATGCGGGTCGAGGGTCTCGCTCGCACCGCCGCCCGCGAAGGCGGCCCGCAGCCGCCCACCGCTCTTCGGGGCACCGCCGCCCTTCGCGTCGGAACCGCCGGTGCCACAGCCGGCGAGGGCGAGCGCGCCCAGCGAGGTGGCGGCGAGGAAACCGCGTCGGCGCAGGCCGGGGTGACGTTCGTCGTTCATGGAAGTCCCTTGAAATGGTCGGTCAGAAAGTGGAGTTGAGCCGCGCGACGACATGCAGCCGGTCCGCGTCCGTCGTACTTCCGGGCAACAGCCCGTCCCGCCACGCCGGTTCGGTACGCGGCCCGGGCCCGTCATGGAGTTCGAGGACCTCGAAGCCGTGCGCGGCCAGCAGATGCCGTAGCTCCTGCGGGAACAGCAGCCGCCACGCGGAGCGCTGCTCGACCGGCGCCGAGCTGTCCGTGGCCCATACCCGCGTCCGGCGCAGGAGTTGGGCCGTACGGTCCACGGTGAGCGTGGTCGTGGACCGGTAAGTGACGCCCTGCCACGTGAAGTTGTTGACGGTGGGCGTGTCGAGGAGGTCCGTACTGCCCAGGAAGTACGCCCCGTTGCGCATCTCCGCCACCAACAGCCCACCCGGAGCGAGGGACTTGCGGCAGGACTCCAGGAACCCGTCCAGCTGGTCGTTGGTGTGGCAGTACAGCAGGGCGCTGTCGAGGCAGACGACGGCGTCGACCACCCCCAGGTCGAATCCGTGCAGGTCGGCATGGACGTACGCGGGGCCGGGATGGTGCGTGCGGGCGTACCCGAGCATCTCCGAGGAGAGGTCCGCGCCGGTGACCTCGCGGCCGGCGGAGTGCAGGTGGGCGGCGTCGCGCCCGGTGCCGCAGCCCATGTCGAGGACGCGCGACCCGGCGCCGTGGCGGCGCAGGCAGTCCTCCGCCCAGCGCCCGGCCAGTCGGTCGGGGTCGGGGAAGCGGGCCTCGTACAGCGCGGGGTTGTCGGTGAGGAGATTGCGCATGCCGGATCCCTCCTCAGACCGTCGCCGGTACGGCGGGCTTCGGCCCCGTGGGCAGCGACCCGAGCCGGTGCAGCCAGGCCACGCCCAGCGCGGAGGCGAGCCCGAACAGAGCGCAGCACGCCCACGGCAGCCAGTCGGCGTCGCCCCGCTCTCCGGCGTCCATGGCCCAGCCGACGACGGTGTTGCCGACGGCGGCCGCGATCCCGGAGACGACGTAGAAGATCCCGAAGTAGGTGCCGGTCAGCTCGGAGCGGCCGAAGCCGGGGATCAGCTCCATCACGAAGGGCTGGGCGACCATCACCCCGACGTAGAGCAGCAGGGCGCCGACCAGGACGGGCAGCGCGCGCAGCACCGCGTTGCCGGAGGAACCCGCGACCAGGGCGGGCGGCAGGAACGCCACCGCCATCAGGCCGAGGCCGGTCGCGATCCAACGCGCCCTGTTTCCCCGCTCCTTGAGGGCACGCGTGATGCGCAGTTGGAGCGCCAGGTTGGCGAGCGTGCCGACGAGGAAGACCAGTCCGGCGGCACCGTCCCAGCCGGTCGCCTCCCGGGCACCGTCCGGCAGCAGCAGGTAGAGCTGGTTCTCCAGGGTGAACATGCCGACCATGGCCAGCGCGAAGGCGAGGAAGGCCCGGTTGCCCACCACCTCGCGCCAGTCCCCGAGCACCGTGCCCCTGCTCGGCTCGACCGCGCGGGCCGGCAGCACCAGGGCCTGTGCGACGGTGAGGACCGCGAAGATCGCGGCGGCGGTCAGCGCGGACGTCCGGAAGTCCACGAACAGCAGCGCGCTGCCGAGCAGCGGGCCGATCAGGGCGCCGGTGGTGGCGAAGACGTTGAACAGCGCGAACGCCTCCGCCTTCCGGTCCGCGGACTCCTGCGCGATGTAGGTGCGCACGGCCGGGTTGAAGAGTGCCCCGGCGAGCCCGCTGAGCACCGACGCGGCCAGCAGGACGGCCAGACTGTCCCCGAGCGCGAACAGCGCGAACCCGACGGTCCGCAGGGCACAGCCCGCGATGATGACCCCGCGCGCACCGAGCCGGTCGGAGGCCGAGCCGCCGATGATGAACAGCCCCTGCTGGCTGAGGTTGCGCACCCCGAGGACGATCCCGACGACGGCCGCCGACATGCCCAGGTTGTCGGTGAGGTGGGTCGCGAGGTAGGGGATCAGCAGATAGAAGCCGATGTTGACGCCCAGCTGGTTGACCAGCAGCAGCCGGACGGCGGCCGGGAAGCGCCGCATCTCACGCCACGTCCTCACGCGCCACCACCTCCTGAACTCCGAGGCCGGGCAGGTCACTTGCGCGGACGATCCCGTCCGCGCCGCCGATCCCGGTCCACGGGTCGTGGGCGAGCAGCAGATGCCCGTCGAGGTCGGCCCAGCATGCCCGGTCGGCGAGATGGACGGCGGGCGCGAGCCCCAGGCTGCTGGCGGTGAGGCAGCCCAGCATCAACTCCGTGCCGCTGCCCTCGATCGCCTCGGCGATCCGCAGCGCCGCACGCACCCCGCCGCACTTGGCGAGCTTGACGTTGACGCCCTGCACCCGCCCGGCCAGCCGGCGCACGTCGTCGAGGCCCACGGCGTCCTCGTCGGCGATGATCGGCAAGGGGGAACGTTCCGCCAGCGCCCCGAGCGCCTCCGGATCCCCGGGCGCGAGCGGCTGCTCGACGGCCTCGACACCGAGGCCGGCGAACCGGGGGAGCAGGGCTTCGGCCTGCGCCACGCTCCAGGCGCCGTTGGGGTCGAGCAACAGGCGGGCCCGGGGAGCGGCGTCCCGGATCACCCGTACCCGCTCCACGTCGTCCTCCGGATCGGGCGCGCCCGCCTTCACCTTGACGACCTCGAACCCGCTCGCCACGAGCCGACGGGCCTGCTCCGCCGCACGGGCGAGCGAGGTGATCCCGATGGTCCGGGCGGTGACCGCGACGGGGGCGCGACGGCCGCCGAGCAGGCGGTACACGGGTGTGCCCGCCCGCTTTCCGACGAGATCGAGCAGCGCGGCCTCGACGGCGGCGGTGACGGCAGATGGGACGGACGTCAACTCCCTGGATTCCAGGGCGCTTTCGGGATCGGGGAAACGGGCGAGGCGCTCACCTTCCGCCGTCAGGAGCCGCCCCAAGGTCGGGGCATCGAGCCCGTAGTACACGCTGCTGACGGCCTCGCCGTGGCCGACGACCCCGTCGTGCTCGACGGACAGCCACACGGCGTCGCGGGCGGACATGGTGGAGCGGGAGATGCGCAACGGCTCGGCGAGGGCGAGGCGTACGGTGCGCAGGCTGGCCTTCACGGGGTCCTTTCCGGATGGGGTACGGCCTTCAGGGGGTCGGTCACGCGGGTGCAGCGCACCCAGCCGGTGGCCTCCGCCGCGTGCGGGTGCGGTATCTCGACCGGGCGGGTGGCCGCGGCGGCCGGGTCGAGGCCGTGCGCGGCGGCGAAGTCGTCGTCGTAGACGGTGCCGAGGTAGCGGTGCGGGCCGTCCGGGAAGACGGTCGCGACGACCGCGCCGGGATGGACACGGGCGGCCCAGGCGGCGACCCGGGCGGCCGCTCCCGTGCTCCAGCCGCCGCTGACGAAGCTGCCCCGCGCGAGCCGACGGCAGCTGTCGACCGCCTCGGCGGGCCCGACCCAGTGCACCTCGTCGAAGGCGTCGTGGACCACGTTGCGCGGATGGATGCTGCTGCCCAGGCCGCGCATCAACCGTGGCCGGGCGGGCTGGCCGAAGATGGTCGAGCCGGTCGAGTCGACGCCGATCAGCCGCAGCGCGGGCCACCGCCTGCGCAACGGCCCGATGATGCCCGCGCTGTGTCCGCCGGTACCGACGCTGCACACCAGGATGTCCAAGTGGTCCAGCCGGTCGACGAGTTCGGCGGCGAGGGAGGCGTAACCGGCGCTGTTGTCGGGGTTGTTGTACTGGTCCGGCCAGTACGCGTCGGGCAGCAGGGCGAGCAGCTCCCGCAGCCGGGCGAGCCGTGCCGCCTGCCAGCCGCCGAGGGGCGCCGGGCGGTCCACGATCTCCAGCCGCACACCGTGAGCCCGCAGCAACTGGCGCATGGACGGCTCCAGTTCGCTGTCGCCGACCAGCACGACCGGATGGCCGAGGGCCTGCCCGGCGAAGGCGAGCCCGATACCGAGCGTCCCGGAGGTGGACTCCACCACCGGTGCCCCTGGCCGCAGTTCACCGCGTCCCCGGGCGCCCAGCAGCATCGACACGGCCGCCCGCGCCTTCATGCCACCCGCCGCGAGCCCTTCGAGCTTGGCCCAGAACCCGGGCTGCGGACCGGGCAGGTCGGCGGTCACCCGGACCAGGGGAGTGCGGCCGAGCAGAGTGAGCAACTCCGGGCGCGCGAGGGGCCGTACGGCCGCCGTGGTCATCGGACGGCCTCCGGGCGGGGGCCGCCGTAACGGTGGATGACGCCCGGCCCGCCGTCCAGCCAGAAGAAGGGGTACGGCTCCGCGCACACCGCGCTCACCCCGTGGCCGAGGAAGCGGGGCAGGACGGCGCTGCCCGTCTGCGAGAACATCACCAGCTGCTTGCCGGACGTCAGCGCGTGCCGCCGTAGCGCCTCGAAGGTGCCGTTGCCGAGCGTCATCCCGGACACCAGCAGGGCGTCACAGCGGCCGGCCTCGGCGAGCGCGTCGGTGACGACCGGCTCGCCCCACTCGGTCAGGCCGCCCTTGAGGTCGCAGGGCACATAGCGCAGACCGCGTGAACGCAGCGCTTCCAGGAGGGAGTTGACGACTCCGACGACCAGCACGGTCGCGCCCGGCGCGAGGTCCAGCAGTTCGACGACCGCCTTCGCCCGGGCTGTGGACTTCTCCAGCGATGTCCCGGCGGCCAGCGGGACGGGCCGCGCGCCGTTCTCGGGCGTGTGCGGGGTGATGTGCATCAAGTAGGCGTCCAGCGCGGCCACTTGCACGGGCGGCAGCGGGTGGTCCAGCAGCTCGGCCACCGAGGCGCCCACGCACTCCTCGACCGCGTGATCGGGGAGGGCTCCCGGCTCGACGGCACAGGAGCCGACGGCTCGGCCCAGGCGCAGGCTGAGGACCTCGTTGCGGTAGCCCGTCCCGCGGCCGGCGTGCCGTACCGCCTGCCGGGTGGTGAAGGCCACGGCGATGCGCCGGGTCGCGGGATCGGGGCCCAGCTCGCCCGCGCGGACGCGGGTCAGGAGTTCCTCGTAGGTGGATATGTCGGTGAGGGCGGTCATCGGATCACCAGCCCGGACCGCACCTGGTCGAGCAGCTCCTCGACACGGCCGCGGGCGCGCAGCCCTTCGGAGTCGCCCGCCATGACGTGCCCGAGGTACTCGTTGTTGCTGCCCGCCGCCTTCACCTGTCGGCCCTGCGAGGCGAGCTGCACCTCCAACACGCCTTCGGACAGATGGAGTTCGGCACCCGGCAGCGCTTCGAGCGTCCCGGACGTCTCGGGAACGAGGAAGCCGATGGCCGCGCTCCGCAGCCCGGTCTCACCGCCCCGCAGATCGGGTTCGCGGCCGAGGGACACCTCGACGAAGGCCGCGGCCAGGTCGATGCCGGTGACATGGCGGACCAGTTCGGTGATGCGGTTCCCGGCGGGGCGGGGGTTGACCTCGACCACGCGCGGACCGGCCGAGGTCAGCTTGATCTCGGTGTGCGCCACCACGCCCTCCGTCAGACCGAGCGCCTTGAGCGCGGCGAGCGCGGTCTGCTCGGCCGCCTCGCTGTCCGCGGTGGCGAGGTCGGCCGGGAACATGTGCCCGGTCTCGATGAACGCGGGCGCCCCGCCGATGCTCTTGTCGGTCACACCCACGACGTGCACCGCGCCCGCGTGCGACACGGTCTCGACGCTCACCTCCGGGCCGTCCAGCAGCTCCTCCAGAAGGACGGCGGGCTGCCGTCGCTGGCCCCGGGCATTGACCGGGAAGTCGCCCAATGCCCGTACCGCAGCGGCAAGTTGCTCCTCGTCGTCGACCCGCCGTACGAACATCCCCGCGCACAGGTCGACGGGCTTGATCACCAGTGGGTAGCCGATCTCCGCGGCCGCCCGGGCGAGGTCGGCCCACTCCTCGTGCACGGCGAAACGCGGTCCCGGTACTCCCGCGTCGGCGAGGACCCGGCGGGTGGCGTCCTTGCGGCAGGCGTTCTCGACCGCCTCCGGGGCCGAGCCCGGCAGCCCCAGATGTCCGGCGATCCGGGCCACCGTCGGCAGGTAGTAGTCGCAGGAGGTGAGCACGCCGTCGAAGCGCAGCACCTCGTGGAGCCGCTCGATCCGCGGCACCAGGGTGTCGAGGTCGTTGGTGTCCGCGGTGATCACGTTGCGGGCGCCGAGCAGCGGGTGCGCCGTCCCCTCGGGGGCCGAGCGGAGGTAGTGGTGCAGGTCGCGGGTGAGGAACGTGAACTCGTGTCCGCCCTCCCGGATCGACCGTGGCAGCAGCCTGCTCATCGACCCGACCCAGCTCTCGACCATCAACAGATGAGCCACAACTCCCCTTTTCGTGCGGTCCGTTCAGGCGTCAGGGCAGCCCGGAGAAGCCCTCGGGAGGGCGGGGCCGGGCATTGCGCTCGCTCACGTTATCGATAATCATTTTCATTTACCAGTCCCTTACCGGGCCCTCGCCCGGCCTCTTGCCGATCCCGACCGGAGAGATCCTTGTCCCGTCCCCGCGCCCTGCTGTGCGCACTCGTCACCGCCACCGCGCTGCTCCCGGCGCCCCCCGCCCAAGCCGCTACTCAAGCCGCCGACCCGGCACCGAGCCTCCGCTTCGGCGCCTGCCCCGCCTCCGTGCCGAAGCCCGCGGCCCCCGACCGCGTCGAGTGCGCGCGGATCAGCGTCCCGCTCGACTGGGACGACCCCCGCGGCCCGCGCATCGAGGTCGCCGTCTCCCGCGTCCCCGCCACCGGCACCCCGGCCGAGCACCGCGGCGCCCTGCTGGTGAACCCCGGCGGCCCGGGCGGCTCGGGCCTGCCCTACGCGGTCACCAAGCGCGCCAAGCTCCCGGAGAGCGTGCGCCGCGCCTACGACGTCATCGGCTTCGATCCGCGCGGTGTCGGACAGAGCACTCCGGCCGACTGCGGCGCGATGGGCGGTCTCTTCGACAGCCCGGGCACCGACCCGGTCCCGGTCGGACCGACGGCGGAACGGGCGTACCTGGCTTCCCTGCATGCGATGGCCGACGACTGCGCGACGAGCGCGGGCGCCCTCCTGCCGTACCTCTCGACGGAACAGACCGTCCGGGACATGGACGCGATCCGCGCGGCTCTCGGCGAGCCCAGGACGAACTTCCTCGGCGTCTCCTACGGCACCTACCTCGGCGCGGCCTACGCCGCCCGCTTCCCGCACCGCACCGGCCGCATGGTCCTCGACAGCGTCGTCGGCCCCTGGGACTGGTACACGTTCGACGTCGTCCAGAGCCGCGCGCTGCTGCGGCAGCGGGACACCTTCTTCGCCTGGACGGCCGCCCACGCCGACCGCTTCGGCCTGGGCGACAGCGCTACGGCCGTACGGCGGGCGTACCTGCGCGTCCGCGCCGGACTCGCCGCACAGCCGGTCGCCGGCTTCGGCCCCGCTGAGTTCGACCGTGCCGTGTACCGCGCGCTCGGCCGCACCGAACGCTGGGCGGGGCTGGCCGACGGCCTACGGGCCTACGTCCGCGACGGCGGTGTGGACCGCCTGAAGCCCGCGTCCGCCTTCGACAGCCCCGAGTCACGCACCTACGAGGCCGCCAACCGGATCGTCAAGTGCGCCGACTCCCTCGCTCAGACGCCCGCCCGGATCCTGGCGGACATCCGCACCACCCGCAGACTCGACGCCCAACCGGTCCTGACCGGCATGGAGGCCTCCACCTGCGCCTACTGGCACCACCGCCCCGCCCGCAACACCCCGCTCGGCAGCCCCTACGCCCCGCCGCTGCTCCTCGTGGCCTCGGCCCACGACCCCGTCACCCCCGTCGAAGGGGCACACCAACTGCGCCGCCTGCTGCCCGGCTCCCGGCTGGTCACCCTCGACCACGACTACTCCCACGGCGTGTTCGCCAGCCGGGGCAACGCCTGTGTGGACGAGGCGGCGGCCGCCTATCTCGTCGACGGGGTGGTGCCGACGGCCGATCTGCGCTGTGCGGGGCCCGGGCTGCCGACGGTGTCCTGACGGGCCGGGTCGCCCGAGTCGCGGAGCGCGGGGGTCCGGAGGACGATCGAAGCAGAGGCCGGGCACCGGACGTCGGGCCGCCGGAATCCGGTGGCGATCCCCGATCGGGAGGCGTGGGCATGCGCGTGCGAGACAGCTCGGGACCACTGCGGGCGCAGGCGATCGCGGGGACGTATGTCGTCGTCCTCGGCTTCGACCACGACCGGGCGGCCATGGACGGTGTACTCGGCTTCGCCGTCGAGCGGTTCGACCACACCGAGGGGCGACACCGCTGGCTGGACAACCGACTTCGGTTCCCTGAGGCGAGGCACCGCTGGGGCTCCAACTGGAATCCGTTCCAGACCTTCGCCTGGGGCGACTACCGGGCCAAGCCCGGACACACCTACACCTACCGTGTCCACACGATGACGGGCGAGCCGGGGGAGGAGCTGACCCCGGTCTCGACCGTCGAACTTCGGGTGCGGACCGAGGAACCGGGCGTCCACGGCGTCTGGTTCAACCGGGGCGTCTACGCCTCCCAGGCATACGCCGAGCGCTTCAAGAACCGGCACCCCCGTGACGTCCCCAACCGCGAGGCGTGGCGGTGGCTTTCACGCGGACTGGAGGAGGCCCTGCTCGGCTTCATCGGCACGGCGGTCGGCGACCGCCAGCAACTCCGGGGTGCTTTCTACGAGTTCGAGTACCTGCCGGTCCTCCAGGCGTTCCGCGTCGCGGCGGACACCGGCGCGGACGTCCGACTCGTGGTGTACGACCACCCGGACAACCGGGACGCGGTGGCCGCCGCCGGGATCGACGACCTGGTCGTCACCTGGCGGGCCAAGGCGCAGATACCCCACAACAAGTTCGTCGTGGCCGCCCGGGACGGCGTGCCCCGGGCGGTCTGGACCGGATCGACCAACATCACCGAGAACGGCATCTTCGGCCAGTCGAACGTCGGCCACACCGTCACCGACCCGTCGATCGCCGAGCGGTACGCCGACTACTGGACCCAGCTCCTCCCGGACCCCACCCCCGGCACCCTCAACAACTGGGTGGACGAGCACGATCCGCTGCCCGACCCCTGGCCCGAGGGCATCTCCGTGGTGTTCAGCCCGCACACGAGGACCACGGCACAGGACCGCTACGCCGAACTCTTCGGCTCCGCCCAGGAGTTGGTGTGCGTGACGTTCCCGTTCAAGTTCGACCCACGCTTCGCCGGACTGCTCCCGGGCGACCACACAGCCCTCAGATGGCTGCTGTTCGAGGACGCGCATGTCGCCGACGCGCACCGGGAGCTGGTCACCGATCCCGACACCGAGCTGGTGGCCTGCGGTCTGGTGGAGGAGGGCGGTATGGCCGGCTGGGCGGCCGAACACGACAACCCCTTCTCCCACAACATCGAGTACCTGCACACGAAGTACCTGCTGGCCGACCCGCTCGGCGACGACCCGGTCGTGGTCACCGGGTCGGCCAACTTCAGCAACCCGTCGGCCAACAAGAACGACGAGAACATGCTGGTCATACGCGGTGACCACGGCCTGGCGGAGACCTACTTCACGGAGTTCCACCGCCTGTTCAACCACCACCGCTTCCGCGACGCGCTCCGCCTCGCCGCACACCAGCCGACCCCGGGTCCCGAGACAGGAGTCGACGCGCCCGTCCCGCTCACCCCGGCGCGGTGGTGGGACAAGTACTACGACGAACCGGCACGGGACCACCAACGGCGGCTACTGGCGGGCGTTCTCTGACACGTCCATGGACTCACATCGGCACCGGCGCATGCCCCTCCTCGCGCTGCGGCGGCTTCGGCGCGGGGTGGGCGCGGCTCAGCGCCTCGCCCTCCACGTCGAGGTGCGGCAGGATCCGGTCCAGCCAGCGGGGCAGCCACGCCACCTTGTCGCCGAGGAGGGCGAGGACACCCGGGACGAAGGCCATGCGGACGACGAACGCGTCGAACAGGACGGCCACCGCGAGCCCGAAGCCGATCATCTTGATCATGGAGTCGTCGGCGGTGACGAAACCGGCGAACACCGCGATCATGATGAGCGCGGCCGCGGCCACCACCCGGGCGCTGTACCGGAACCCGGTGGTGATGGACTCGCCGGCGCCCTGCCCGTGGACGTACGCCTCACGGATCCGGGAGACCAGGAACACCTCGTAGTCCATGGCGAGACCGAAGACGATGCCCACCAGGAAGATCGGCATCATGCTCATCACCGGCCCGGTCGCCTCGACCCCGATCAGCGAGGCACCCCAGCCCCACTGGAAGACCGCGACCACACAGCCGAGCGCGGCGAGCACCGAGAGCAGGAAGCCGAGCGCCGCCTTCAGCGGGATGAAGATCGACCGGAACACCATCAGCAGCAGCACCACGGCCAGGCCCACCACCACGATCAGGTAGGGAATCAGGGCCCGTTGGACCTTCTGGGCGACGTCGATGTTCAGCGCGGTCGTGCCGGTCACCTCGAATGTCGCCCCGGTACCGGCCACGGTCGCCGCGCGCTCGTCACGGATCGTGTGGACGAGGTCCTCGGTCTTCTTGTCGGTGGGCGCGTCGGCCGGCACCGCGGTGAAGACGGCGGTGTCGCCCGCGGCGTTGAAGCGGGCCGCGCCGACCGAGACGACACCCGGTGTGGCCCCGATCTTCTTCTCGATCGCCGCGACGGCAGCCTTCGGATCATCGGCGCCCTTCGCGTCCACGACGACGGTCAGCGGACCGTTGAAGCCGGGGCCGAACCCGGCGGCGAGGTCGTCGTAGGCCCGCCGTTCGGTGGTGGAGGTGGGCTTGGCCTCGTCCCCGGGCATGCCCAACTGCAGGCTGAGCACGGGGATCGCGAGCACGATGAGGACCACCATCGCGCTGAACCGCACGGGGAAGGGATGCCGCTGCACGAACTCCGCCCAGCGGCTGCCCCGGTTGCCCAGCACACCCTGCACCCGGCGGCCGGTCAGCCGGTAGCGGCGGGAGAGGACGGCCCGCGGCCAGAAGCCGATCAGGGCCGGGACCAGCGTCAGACACACCAGGACGGCGATCACGACCGCACCGGCCGCGCACAGGCCCATCTTGGTGAGCATGGGGATGCCGACGACCGACAGTCCCACGAGCGCGATCACCACGGTGAGCCCCGCGAAGACCACCGCCGAGCCCGCCGTGCCGACGGCCAGCCCGGCCGCCTCGCGCTCGGGGTGTCCGTTGGCCCGCTCCTCGCGGTAGCGCGAGACCACGAACAGGGCGTAGTCGATACCGCAGGCAAGGCCCAGCATCGTGGCCAGCGTGCCGGTCGTCGAGGACAGGCCGAACGTGGTGGCCAGCGCGGTGATCGCGGTCATGCTGATGCCGACGCCGAGCACCGCCGTCAGCAGCGGCAGCCCGGCCGCGGCCATCGACCCGAAGGTCACCAGCAGCACCACGGCCGCGACCAGGATGCCGATCACCTCGCCCAGGCCGCCCGCCTCGGGTGTGCTCGCCAGCGCGGTGCCGCCCATCTCGACGGTCAGCCCCGCGTCCCGGGCCGACCGGGCCGCGTCCCGCAGGGTGTTCTTCGCCGCGTCGGTGAGCTGGTCGGCCACCACGGTGTAGGTGACGGACGCGTACGCGGTGGAGCCGTCCTTGCTCACCGCCTGCGCCTGGAACGGACCGACGGCCGAGGCGACCTGCTGTCCGTCCGCGGCCTCGGCCACCGCCTTGTCGATGGCCGCCCGGTTGGCGGCCGAGGTGACCTTCTCGCCGGAGGGCGCCACGAACACCATCCGCGCGGTCGCGCCGTCGGCCTGAGCACCCGGGAACCGCTCCTCCATCAGGTCGAACGCCCGCTGCGCCTCGATGCCCGGCATGGTGAACGTGCTGTCGGGCCCCTCGGACGCCTTGGCGGACGCGAAGCCGAGCGCGCCGAGCACCACGACCCACAGGACGGTCACGTACCAGCGGCGCAGGAAGGCGAAGGACCCCAGACGGAACAGCAGCGAAGCCATCGATCCGCACTCCTCACGATCGGCCCCCTTTGGTGATCAAAGTGTGGGGCCGGGCCAGGAGGGCCGCACGTCGGGACCGCCGGGACGCCTCCTACCAGGTCAGCCGGTTCACCGACTGCCGGATGATCAGCTGGGTGCCGAGCACCACGTGGTCCTCGCCCGCCGGAGCCTCCCCGCGGGACAGCGCCAGACGTACGGCGGTCCGGCCCAGTTCCTCGTAGGGCACCCGGACCGTGGTGAGCGCCGGGGTCAGGTCGGTGGCGAAGGGCACGTCGTCGAAGCCCACCACGGACACGTCACCGGGGACGTCCCGGCCGGCCTCGCGCAGCGCGGCCAGCGCGCCCAGGGCCACCATGTCGGAGGCCGCGAACACCGCCGTGAACTCCGGGCCGTCCCGCAGCGCGTCCCGGGTGCGGGCGTAGCCGGAGGCGCGGGTGTACGTGCCCGTCGTGTCGAGTTCCCCGTCGGGCTCGACGCCGTGCGCGCGCAGCGCGTCGTGGTACCCGGCCCGGCGCTCCTGCGCGCTGCTGATCCCGGCCTCGCCGCCGAGGAAGAGGACCCGCCGATGGCCGTACGCGAGCAGGTGCGAGACGGCCTGGAAGGCGCCGCCCCGGTTGTCGTAGTCCACGACGGTGACCGGCAGGCCGGGTGTCGGCGACGGACGGCCGACCAGCACCAGCCGCGACCCGGCCGCGTCCAGCGCCTTCGCGTACCCGGCCATGCGCCGGTCGTACGCCTCGTCGGGCACCGCGCCACCGACCAGGAGTACGGCGGCGGCGTGCTGTTCCCGCATCAGCTGGACCAGGTCGTCCTCGCGGGCCGGGTCGTCGTGCGTGGCGCACACCAGGCTGAGCCTGCCCCGGTCGGCGGCCTCCTGCTCCACCCCGGCGGCGACATGGGCGAGCGAGGGGCCGGTGATGTCCTTGATGACCAGGGCGACGGGCCCGGCGACCCGCCCGGACAGCGCCTTGGCGTGCACGTTGACCACGTAGTGCAGGGAGGCGACGGCCGCCATGACCCGGGTCCGGGTCTCCTCGGAGACGGGGTAGTTCCCGGCGAGCGTACGGGAAACGGTTGCTACGGACACGCCCGCCTTCGCGGCGACATCGCGGATCGTGCTCGGCCGCTCCTTGGCGCCCCCGTCGAGGCCGGCCCGCTTGCGTCTGGGCGAGCGGCCTCCACGATCGGCGGCCGGCCGTGCGCTGTTCCCGTTGTCCGTCACGGCTCGACGTTACTGCATGTGAGACGCGTTGCGGCAGCCGGATACGGGCGGGTGGCGTGCTCGAAGGCGGTAAACGTTTGCTGTCAGGGAATGAGCGTGAAGCTCGCCCGGTAGACGTAGCCCGGCGTGCCGGGGGTCCACGCGAAGCCGTGGCCCATGGTGAGGGTGCCCGTTGTTCCGTCGGGGTGGTCCACGTCGTTCTGGACGTAGCTGATGGAGTAGTCGATGGTGGCCGGAGTCGACCCCGACCACTCGTAGCAGGTGAGGTACTCCGGGTGCTCGTCGAAGTCCCGCGTGGCGGTGGGGTTTTCGGGGCTGAGGTAGATGTGCCGGATGTACTGCGGATAGGCGGACCAGTCCTGGCAGGTGACCTCGGTCGTCCCGGTGCCGGCGGAAGTGGCCGAGGCGGTGGCGGCCGGCGCTGTCAGCGGGAGGGTGAGGGCGGCGGCAACGGCCAGCAGGGCGGCGGGTCTACGCATGGTCGGCTCCGTGGGACAGGTCGATGGGTCGACTTATTGTGACAACGACACTCGTCCGCCACAGGGCGGATTCGAGCCCCCTTGCCCTCAACTCCCGTCGGAGTACGGCCGGTTCACGAGACGTCGGCCACCGAGAAGACCCCCAGCTCGCTCACCCCGTACAGCACGCCGTCCGACAGCAGGGGCGGAGTCGAGGTGGGGCTGAGATCCACGAACGAACGGCCCTGCGTGTCGAAGGACTTGGCCGTGCGGCCGATCTCCTTCCCGGTGCGCGGGTCCAGGGCGATGATGCTGGTGTCGGGCAGCGTGACGTACAACCGGCCCTGGTGGAAGGAGGGTTGGCTGAAGACGCGCAGGTCTCGAGAGCTGGTCCACAGCGGCGTGCCGCGCTTGAGGTCGAGGGCGAGCAGCGTCTCGTTGCCGTAGTCGAAGAGGTACATCGTGGTGCCCTGGACCAGTGGCGGCGCCTCCGGCTGGACGCTCCAGGGGAAGTCGATACGGCGCGAAGTGCCCTTGTCGAGATCCTGGACGTAGAAGGCGGAGGAGCCACCGGTGTCGCCCTCCCACTCCGCGTAGTACGCCGTGCCGTCGTGGACCGTGGCCAGCCACAGGTCGTCCTTCGGTGCCGCGACCCCGCCGAGCGTCCGCCCGGTGCGGGCGTCGAGCCGGTCGATCCGGCCGTTGCCGCCGCGCAGATCGGCGTAGAGCGTGCCGTCCGGTCCCTCGTGGAAGGTGCTCGTCGAGGTGGACGTCAGCTCGCGCTGCCACAGCTTCTCGCCGGTGCGCGGCGCGTAGGCGGCGAAGCGCGCGGTGTGGGAGCCGAGTTCGCTCAGCCGCACGACGAGCACCTCGCCCAGGACGTCGTACTGTCCCACCGGGCCGGACAGCCCCCACAGCCGCTTCCCGGTGCCGGCGTCGAAGGCGTCCATCCCCTCGGAGTGGTCCGCGCTGTTGACGAAGACCGTGCCGTCGTGGATCTGGGGGTTGCGCAGCGAGGCGGAGGAGACTTTCTTGTCGCTCATGGGCTTCGCCCAGTCCACGCGCCCTGTCGCGGGGTTCAGCCGCTCGAGCGCGATGTCCCAGGTGGCGCAGAAGACCCCCAAGGCGTCCGGGGTGCACAGCGGGCTGGAGGACTGGACGTCCTCCTTTTCGTTGTCCAGCGCGTTGTGCCAGGGCTTCCACCCCGCCGGAGCCGCACCGCCGGAGCCCGCCTGCGCCGTCGTCCGGCCGGCCTCGGTGACCGTGGCCGCCGAGTCGCCGGTGATCGCGGTGAACGTGGCCGCGCCCGCCGTACCGAGGGCGACCACGCAGGCGACGGCGGCCCAGAGCCACCGCCTGCGGCGCCTCGGCCGGGGCTGTCCGCCGGTCTCGGCGGGCGCCGGCGCCGACAGCACCGTGACCGGAGCCCGCGAACGCTCCCCGGAGGGGTCGGACCGGTCGTCGGGCACCTCCTCGGGCAGCCCCGCCAGCGCGTCGAGGACCTCGGCCGACGTCGGACGGTCGGCCGGCTCCTTGGCGAGACAGGCCGACACCAGGGGCAGCAGCGGTGCGGGCACTCCGCCGAGCGCCGGCTCGCGGTGCACGGTGTTGTAGGCCGCGAGGTAGGCGTTCTCCGCCTCGAAGGGACTGTGCCCGGTGGTCGCGTAGACGAGGACCGCGCCGAGCGAGAAGACGTCCACGGCGGGGCCGACCTCGTGCGGACGGCTGAACTGCTCCGGCGCCATGAACGGCGGCGAGCCCATCACCATGCCGGTCTGGGTGCGGATGTCGCTGTCGGCCGCCCGCGAGATGCCGAAGTCGATGACGCGTACGGCGCCGTCGTCGCCCTCGCCCGCCAGCAGGAGCACGTTGCTGGGCTTGAGGTCCCGGTGCACGACCTCCGCGCGGTGTATCTCCCGCAGCGCTTCGGCGAGTTCGGTGCCGAGGCGTCGCAACGCGCCCCAGTCCAGGGGCCCGGACTCGTCGACCCGGTCGGCGAGGGTGCGGCCCGGGACGAACGCGGTGGCCATCCACGGCCGTTCGGCCTCCGGATCGGCGTCGACGACCGGCGCGGTGAACGCTCCGCTGACCCGGCGCGCGGCCACGACCTCCTGACGGAACCTGGCCCGGAACTCGGCGTTGTCGGCGTACTTCGTGTGGACGACCTTGACGGCCACGGCCCGCCCCGATGGGGATCTGCCGAGGTAGACGGTCCCCATGCCGCCGGTCCCGATCCGCGATTCGATCCGGTACCCGCCCGCCGACCGTGGATCGCTCTCGCGCAGCGTCACACCGGCTCCCCTTCCCCCAGTCCCGGAATCTCCGGCCCCCTTGACAGGGTCCGCTCACTCTAACGGGCGTGACCTGCTCCGTCCCGGACCGGGTGGACACGATCGGTGACCGTGACGGCGCGCACCGCTCCGGTTCCGGATTGCCCGCGCCCGCCGACTGTCCGGGTTCCGTCCGAGGTGGGAGGCTGGAAGCGGACTGTTCGCCGAGGGGAACTCCGGAGGGCACGATGGGACGTGACGTGCCGGCCCTGGTGTTCACGCGGGAGGACCGCCGCCGCTACCGCGACAAGATGCACACCTGCCTCGACGTGCTGGCGCAGATGCTGCGCGAGTCGGGCTTCGAGAGCGAGCGCCCCCAGGTCGGGATGGAGATCGAGCTCAACCTGGTGGACGACGACGGACGCCCGGCGATGCGCAACACCGAGGTGCTCCAGGCCATCGCCGACCCGGCCTGGTCGACCGAACTGGGCCGCTTCAACCTGGAGA
This sequence comes from Streptomyces sp. NPDC047072, assembly GCF_040643855.1. Classification (NCBI taxonomy): domain Bacteria; kingdom Bacillati; phylum Actinomycetota; class Actinomycetes; order Kitasatosporales; family Streptomycetaceae; genus Streptomyces; species Streptomyces sp. NPDC047072. The sequence continues at coordinate 28,879 of NZ_JBEYVC010000118.1, forward strand.
TCGACATCCCGCCCCGCGAGCTGACCACGGGCGGCCCCGGGGCGTGGGAGCGGACGATCCGGGACGCCCTCAACCACGCCCAGGAACGCGCCGCGGCCGTCGGCGCCCACCTCATCATGATCGGCATCCTGCCGACGCTCGGCGACAGGGACGTCGGCGAGGCCGCCCTCTCCGGCGACCCGCGCTACCGGCTGCTCAACGAGCAGATCTTCGCCGCCCGGGGCGAGGACCTGCGGATCAGGGTGGACGGCGTGGAGCGCCTGGCGATGTACGCCGACGCCATCACCCCCGAGGCCGCCTGCACCAGCACGCAGTTCCATCTCCAGGTCGCCCCCAGGGAGTTCCCGGACTACTGGAACGCGGCCCAGGCGGTCGCCGGCGTCCAGACCGCCCTCGCCGCCAACTCGCCCTTCCTGTTCGGGAGAGAGCTGTGGCGCGAGACCCGCATACCGCTCTTCGAACAGGCCACGGACACCCGCCCCGAGGAGATCAAGGCCCAAGGAGTACGGCCCCGGGTGTGGTTCGGCGAGCGCTGGATCACCAGCGTCTTCGACCTGTTCGAGGAGAACGTCCGCTACTTCCCGGCCCTCCTGCCGATCTGCGACGAGGAGGACCCGCAGGAGGTCCTCGACCGCGGCGGCGTACCGGAGCTCGGCGAACTGACCCTGCACAACGGCACGATCTACCGCTGGAACCGGCCCGTCTACGCCGTCACCGCGAGCGGCCCGCATCTGCGCATCGAGAACCGCGTCCTGCCCGCAGGACCCACCGTGGCCGACACCCTCGCCAACGGCGCCTTCTACTACGGCCTGACGCGCGCCCTCGTCGACGAGGACCGGCCGGTGTGGACGCGGATGTCCTTCGCGGTCGCCGAGGAGAACCTGCACACCGCCGCCCGCGACGGCATCGACGCCCGCCTGTACTGGCCCGGTGTCGGCGAAGTCCCGGTCACGGAACTGGTGTTGCGCCGCCTGCTTCCCCTCGCCCACCAGGGCCTCGAACTCGCCGGCCTGGACGCGGCCTGGCGCGAACCCCTGCTCGGTGTCATCGAGCAGCGCTGTGTCACCGGCCGCAACGGCGCCCTCTGGCAGGCGGAGACGGTCCACCACCTGGAGAAGAACGCCGGCCTCGACCGCCAAGAGGCCCTGCGCCGGATGACGTTGACGTACATGGACTACATGCACCTCAACGCACCCGCACACACCTGGCCCGTGGAGTGACTACGGGCACGGGGCCGGAAGGAGAGGCTCCACCGGTGCTCGATCAGGAGCGCCACCCCTCGGCCGGCGTCAACGGGACCGGCGGTGGTACCTCGACCGACGTCGTCAGCTCCACGCGCCGTCCCTCGGCCGCCGAGCGGAGCAGCGCGTCCATCGTCTCCAGGACGTGCAGGGCGAGTTCACCGCTCGCGCGGGGTGCCCGCTGTGCGTCCGCGGCGAGAAAGTCGAGCAGGCCGACTCCCCGCGTGCCACCGACGTAGCCCGCCGACGGCGGCAGCGCGCGCCAGGTGTCGCCGCCGAGCGCGAAGTGCCGTACCTCTCCCTCGAAGTGGTTCGGGTCCGGGACCGACAGTGTCCCCGTCTCGCCGTGCACCTCGATCGGCGAGGCCGTGGTCGCCGTGCCGTCGAAACTCGTCGTCAGCGTGGTCAGGACGCCGCCCGCGTGCTCCAGGACGCCGGTGACGTGGCTGTCCACCTCGACCGGGATCCGCTCGCCCGTGCGCGGCCCGCTGCCGATGACGCGCTCGGTGCGCAGCCTGCTCGCCGCACCGGTGACGGCGCGCACCGGGCCGAGCAGGTGGACGAGGGAGGCGAGGTAGTACGGGCCCATGTCATAGAGCGGGCCGCCGCCGACGGTGTAGTAGAAGTCGGGGTGGGGATGCCACCGCTCGTGTCCCGGCGTGACCATCACGGCCGAGGCGAACAGGGGACGGCCGATGCGCCCCTCCGCCACGGCGGCCCGGGCCGTCTGGATGCCGGTGCCCAGGACGGTGTCCGGGGCGCAGCCGACACCGACGCCCGCCTGCCGGGCCGCCGCCAACAGGGCTCGGGCGTCGGGGAGTTCGGCGGTCAGCGGCTTCTCCCCGTACACGTTCTTCCCGGCCTCTACGGCTCCCAGCGCGATCTCGGCGTGCGCGCCGGGCACGGTGAGGTTGAGGACCGTGTCCACGTCCGGACTGCTCAGCAACTCGGCGACGGACAGGGCCCGCACGCCCGGCAGCCGGGCGGCGACCGCGGCCGAGCGGGACGCGTCGAGGTCGGCGACCGCGGTGATGCTCACGGCGGGATGCCCGGCCAGCGTGTCCAGGTAGGCGCGGGAGATGACGCCGAGACCCACGACCCCTACGCGGTGCGCGTCGCCCACAGCATCCCCCTCTCGATGATCGTGCGGACGTCCGTGTGCTCCAGCACGTCGAGGCTGTGCCCCGGCGTCGTCACCACGATCCGCCCCGCACCCCAGCGCCGGGTCCAGACCGCCGGAGAGGTCACCGGGCGGTCCCAGGGGTGCCACGGCCGTACGGGATGGGTGGTGGTGGCGAGGACGTCGATCAGGTCGTCGTGCAGGACCCAGTACTGCTCGGTGCACAGCTCGAAGTCCCGGACGCCCGCGGTGATCGGGTGTTCGCGGCCGAGGCCGGTGACCTCGACCGTGTGCGGGAGGAAGTTGTCCGTCTCGTCGCCCCGGCGCTCGCACGGCTCCTTGCCGGGATGGGTCGCGAACTGGCCGCCCACCAGCTGGAGATAGTCGGAGGAGGCACGGAAGGAGTCGGCGATCCCGCCGTGCCAGCCGGTGAGGCCGGTGCCGGCCTCGACGGCCGCGCGCAGCCCCGAGAGCTGGTCCGGCTTGATCTCCGACATCGTCACGCACTGCACCACGAGGTCGGTATCGGCCATCGCGGTGGCGTCCGCGTACACGTCCGTCGACTCCTCGATCCGGACGTCGTAGCCGTTGTCCCGGAGGAAGGGCAGGAAGAGCTCCGTGGCCCGGACCGGCTGGTGCCCCTCCCATCCACCTCGTACGACCAGGGCTTTCTTCCGTGTCATCGCGTTCCTTCGGGGACCGGGAGCAAGGCCCCTCACTATGTGCATGCTTCCGCCGTCCGGAAAAGGGGGCACCGGGCACGCGAAATTTTCGCGGCCGGGACCGGGTCGCGACCGGGCCGGGACAGGCCGGGAATGATGCCGAGATTGGTATGGACCTGACAGGCGGCTCCCGCTAGTCTCGACCGCGCCACACTCCTGAGAGCGCTCTCGGAGCTCTGCTGTTCCACCCCACCTCGCTGGAACGACGAAGGGCCACCTCCATGAGACGCACCAGATTCACGCGTGCCTGTCTGGCCGTACTCCTCGTGCTCGGCGCGGGCGCCGCCGCGGGCACCCAGTCCGCGACCGCCGCCGAGCCGCCCGCCTCCGCGGGTCTCCTCACCGCGATGCAGAAGGACTTCGGCCTCTCGAAGGCCGGGGCCGAGGCCAGGCTCGCCGCCGAGAAGCAGGCCACCGCGGTCGACCCCGAGGCCCGCAAGGCCGCCGGGGCCTCCTACGGCGGCTCCTGGTTCGACGCCTCCGCGAACAAGCTGACCGTCGCGGTCACCCGGGACGCGTCCACCGCGACCCTGAAGAAGATCCGAACCACCGGCGCGACCGTCCGCACGGTCGCCCACAGCTCCCGCGAACTCGACGCCACGCAGGCGAAGTTGAACAAGCTGTCGGCGCCGAAGAGCGTCAGCAGCTGGCACGTCGACCCGCAGGCGAGCACGGTCGTCGTGAACGTCGTCGAGGGCAGGCAGTCTGACAACGATGTCCGAGCCTTCCTCGCCCGCGCCCGACAGGCCGGCCCCGTCACCGTCGAGCAGGTCCCCGCGGCCCCCACGACCTTCGCCGCCGGAACCGTCGGCGGCGACCCCTACTACACCGGCAACGTCCGCTGCTCCATCGGCTTCTCCGTCTACGGCGGCTTCGTCACCGCCGGCCACTGCGACCAGCACACCGGCAGCGTCTACGGCTGGGACGGGTCGTACGTCGGCAACTTCCAGGGCTCCTCGTTCCCCGGCAACGACTACGCCTGGGTGAACGTGGGCAGCGGCTGGTGGACCGTGCCGGTCGTGCTCGGCTGGGGCACGGTCTCCGACCAGCTTGTGCGCGGCTCCAACGTGGCCCCCGTCGGCACCTCCATCTGCCGTTCGGGGTCGACCACCCACTGGCACTGCGGCACGGTCCTCGCGATGAACGAGACCGTCAACTACAGCCAGGGCGCGGTCTACGAGATGACGAAGACCAACGTCTGCGCCGAAGGCGGTGACTCCGGCGGCTCGTTCATCAGCGGCGACCAGGCCCAGGGCGTCACCTCCGGCGGCTGGGGCAACTGCTCCAGCGGCGGCGAGACCTGGTTCCAGCCCATCAACGAGATCCTCAACCGGTACGGCCTGACCCTGCACACCTACTAGGAGGTGGGGTGGGCCCGGCCTGGGTCGGAAACCGGGCTCACCCCCCTACGTCTCAGCGGGGCTGGTACGGACGCACGCGGCCGAGATCGCCGACGCGCTCGCCGTCTGCCAGGAGGAGACCCGCGCCGACC